>JBDTWG010000329.1:0-4328 GCA_040006855.1 Nitrospira sp. | reverse complement strand
ATGTCGTGTCGACTCTAGATGCGTTCCGTCCCGTGAAGGGCCTGCGCGTGGCGGTGCAAGAATACGGTCTGCCGAACCCTGACTTGCTGGAGGCATTGAAGCAACGCGGCGCCGACGTGTTCCCGGTTCCGGTCTATCGATGGGCGTTACCGGAAGATATCGCCCCATTGAAGCGGGTCTTGGCTGAGATACTGGCGGGGCACATTCAGGTCATGTTGATTACCAATGCCGCCCAGATCGATCATGTCATGCAGGTCTTGGAACAGGAGGGACAGTCGACGCAGTTCAAAGAGGCCTGCAAGAAGCTGGTCGTCGCTTCCATCGGCCCCACTGCCAGCGAACGCATCCGAAGCCACGGCCTGCCGGTGGATTTCGAGCCCTCCCACGGCAAGATGGGCATTCTCGTCAAAGAGACAAGTGAGCAGGCTCACCGTATCTTGGCAGCGAAACAGTGATGGACGAGACTCTTGCGTCGTGCACAACACTCCTCTTAGAGAAACCACGCCAGGATACGCTGCTCGCGCACCAATCGAGCGAAGCGAAGCACAATCACTTGGGCTCGGCCGTCGGCGCTCCCGTTGCTTCGTTCACATCCCGCGCACAACGAAAGCCCATCCAGTTCATCTTGGTGCTGGGGTCCGTCCCGTTGCGTTGCGCGGCACGCACACTGGGTGTACTGTCGATCCAGCCACCGCCGCGAAAACTTCGTTGCGTACCGGTCTCCGGACCCTTGGGGTTCTTGTCAGGACCGGTGGCATAGTATTTCGGGTCGAACCAATCCGCGACCCATTCAGCCACATTGCCGGCCATCTGAAACGCGCCATACGGGCTGGCGGCATTGTCATACTTGTCGACCGAGATGATCGGCGGATAGAGCAACAGGCGCTCCGGACGATCGCGCACCGGTCCCGACAGACCGGTCCGGCCGAAGTTGGCTCGCGACAGACCGGCCATTTGATTGCCCCACGGATAGATGCGCCCATCCTCGCCGCGAGCCGCTTTTTCCCACTCGGCTTCTGTCGGCAAACGCTTGCCCGACCACTTGCAATAGGCTTCTGCGTCAAACCACGACACGTGCATGACCGGATGACTGACCATGGTGTCCTGAAAATTCCCGCCATCGTACTGCCAATCGATGAGGGGGTCACGATTCGAGGCCAACACGAATTTCAAGAATTGCACCGTGGTCACTTCGTACTTGTCGATCTCATAGGCATCCAGATAGACCTTGCGCTGCGGGAATTCGGCCAAGTAGGAATTTTTATCGACCTTTTTGTCACTCCCCCGCAAAAACTCACCCGCAGGAATACGGATCATCTCGTCATGCGCCGGCAGCTTGATCCGTTCGGCGGCCAGTTTTTTCCCCTCCGGCGTCCATTCCCTGGTCACGTCGGCAACGTCCAATGCGTACAGGCAGTTGTTCATCCCCAAAACGCCCGCCACCATGGCCCATGCAATTGTCCCTACCATTCGCACAATCACAGCCCTCCTTGTCCCGGTCCACACGTTACATCGGCTGTTGCGCCGGTGCCGGAGAAGCCGGCAGCTGATCAAACTCTTCCAACGGTTCGAAATTGAGTGGCAACTGGAACAGATAATCGATCACCGGGCGCAATTTGACATGCTGATACTCGACGATCCAACTCCCGTCTTTCTTCGCCAGTTTCATCGGGAAGTGAATGTCCGTGGCCAGCCATTGATAATAGACTTCCGTCCGCTCCCCTTGCTTGACCGTGACTTCGTAGAGGGTGGTCGGATGGCCCTCTCGCGTTTCTGTCCCGATCTCTTCACGTGAGACTTCGCCTTCCAGCCGCTCCGACACTTGCAGGTCTTGCTCGGGACTGTACGGCAGGGTCTTGAAATGCTTCATCCGCGACAGCAACAGCCACACCACCTTCTTATCTTTCCGCACGATGCTGACATTGACCGGTCCCATCGAATGGTGTTCGATCCGCCACATGTTGTCGCGGTAGTAGATGTTAGATTTTTGGGTGCGACCATTCATCTTGGTCACTTGATCGGCTGTAAATTCCAGCGCCTCGGCCTCGATGGCACCGCAGATCAAGAGAGCCGCCAATAGTGACCAGGGCTTGAAACAGCGCATTGTCTCTATCCTACCGGGGTGAGATGTGAATTTTCCAGCGCTCTTGCTCTGCATGAATGCGTCTCCCGGACCGTTCCTCGTCGGTCAACCCGTCGATCTCCCGCTCTGTTGGACTCACATCCCCCAAGTTCGTGCAGCGCCAACCCTGTGCAGACCCGCAGCGGTCCGGACTGTTCCTCTGGTGATCGACAAGGTTATGTGATTGCTGACCTCGGCATCACCGGAAGGGACGGCCTGTATCCCCTTGTTCAGAGATACCCCGCCAGGTGCGCCGCCGCGACCACGGTCTTCCCGACTGAGGCCGAGCAGACACGCAGCCCATGAGAGATGAGAAGGGTTCGCCTTACGGTTTTGCCTTAATGCATTCGATGTCCAGCTTGATCAATACCTCGTCGCCGACGACGAGCCCCCCGCTATCCAGCGCCTTGTTCCAGACCATGCCGAAGTCTTTCCGATTTACTTTACCTTCGGCGGTAAATCCCGCGCGGGTATTGCCCCAGGGGTCCTTTGTGACACCGTTAATATTGCCCGTCAGCGTCATTTCTTTCGTCACGCCATGCAACGTCAGGTCACCGATCGCCGTATAGCCATCTCCGGATTTTTTGTAGGTTTTCATCTTATAGGCCATCGTCGGATACTTTTCGACATCGAAGAAATCTGGATTCCTGAGATGGGTGTCGCGCTTTTCCTGGTTGGTGGTCACCGATGCCGTCTTGATCGTGGCTTCAATTGACTTGACCGTCCCGGCATCGGGATCCATTTCGATGAATCCGGTGTAGTCTTTGAAGTGTCCCGTGGTTTTGGAGATCACCATGTGGGAAACCTTGAACTCCACGATCGAATGATCCGGGTCCACATCGTATCGCGCCGTTTCAGCAGACGTGTACGCCGCATTCAGCAGCACACTCGCGCCCAGACACAACATGGCCACCGCACGACCGGTCCGATTCGTCATAGCTACTCCTTTGTAGAACCGCTCGGTGCGGCTCCTTCTTTCGGTGAGGGGGGCGCGGCAGGCTTGGACGTTTTTTTGTCCACCGTCATCTGCAGATCGCGGCTGGCGACTTTCGCCCCGGTACGCATCCGCACATGCACATCGACGATATCTCCGCCCACATCGGGCGGGATCGGAGGAAACGGGTGGGCATGGATGATAGTCTGCAGTCCGGCATCGTTGACATCTCGCGCCCCCGAGCTTTTCTCCAGTTGGATCAGTTGCGCCACACCGCTCGCATACATTTTGAAATGCACGCGCACCGTTTCGCTGCTGGGCGAGCGGCGAATGGAACGTATTTGCCGGCTCCAGTTCCGGCTGATCAAATCGCTGACTTGTTTCCAGTAGGCTTTGGATTCTCCCGGTGGAGGCAAGGGCAACAGATCTTCCTCTGCAATGGTCGCGTTGACGGCCAACACCTGCTCCGTCGCCTTCTGCACCGCCGCCGCGTCGGCTTCGGGACTTTCGGCGAGTGGCCCGGGGGGTATCTCGGCCTCGGCTTCCTCAGGTGGCCGGTCCCCCAGTGTGACGTAGAAATCACGTTTCAAAAATTCTTCGAGCCCCGTGATTTTTGCTCGAGCGAAGGAGACCCGCACTTTCACAGCCTTGGGATGCACCGTGGTTCGGCTTTTGAGGGTCGAATTAGGTTCCAAAATGGCCGTCCCTTGGTACACCGCCGGCGTCGCATCTTCGCTCAACGAGACGGTCTGGCTCTGGAACCCCGCAGACTCGATGATGGCCATGACCGATTCCGTCCCCGCCGGCACGCCACCGAGGGTGACGCTGAGCACGACGTCTTTCCCCACCTGCACGGAGCCATCCGCTTCGGTACTCACCAGTTCGAATTGCGCCCACCGTTTGGGAGTCACTGCGGTTGAGGACGGAGGTTGGCCGGCTCCTGCCGGCACAGGCAGGAATGAGAGGCACAACACTATCCACAGCCCGGCGACGGCTATGGCCGGACATTTGCCGAAACAACATCGCATCATCGCATCCTACCCAGGAGCTGTACCCAGTTCAACCCGTTTTTTGCCGGTCGACTCGAGCAAGCAGCGAGATGGCCACTTCGCTGAACAAGCCGCGCTCGACAACCTATCTGGTTATGTTCTCGGTTCGGCTAGGCATTTCACGCACTCTTGCTATAATGGAGCCATGCGCGCGCTTGTCAAAACTTCGTCAGCCCCGGGGCTGACCTATACCGATCGTCCCGATCCGACGCCGGGTCCAACT
>JBDTWG010000328.1:0-4340 GCA_040006855.1 Nitrospira sp. | reverse complement strand
CTTGCAATCCCGGAAGTGATGTCCGGTTCAGCGCCGAACACAAATTCTGAGCAATTAATTGGCCAGCAAGACGATGACCTTCTTTATTCCAGTGCCCCCTCCCGATCCCTGAGTTTTCAAAGCCATGAAGGAATACTTGATGGTCTTGCGCATACGTTTGAAAAAGTGGAGCAAGGTTGAGAACCGCGAAGTTTTGACGTTGTCCCAGGTCCCGAATGCGAAAATCTGGATAGAAGAGGTGCGTCGCACCCAAGTGACGCTCAAAGGTTCGTCGAACCTCTTGATCAGGATGGACCTGAGGAGCATTGCTCAAGGTCACCACAAAAAATTGCGCGCCTTTCTCCTTGACTTCGTTGCGCATCGAGACAAGGAGTGCTTCGGTAATCTGCCATGCTTCCTTCCAGACCGGATCACGTGGCTCAACATAGACTGGGGCGTCAAGACCTGCCTCCGAATACCCATTCCAAGGCGTCGCATCCAGAGCTCCGACAGCCTTATCTGACACATCCAATGTGTCCGCTCCGATAGATCGGGGATGACTCTGTGCACTACGTGCCTTGGCAAGCCGCCTGGCCTCACTTACCACTTGCCAGATTCGTAAAGAATTTAGTCCCTGATAGGTCCACCGAAGCACAGCCGTTTGCCGAAGACGAAAGCCCAGCGAGTCTCGGAACCTGAGGTCAGGGACAAGCTGCCCACCTTCAAGAACAAAAAAAGGTCTCTTGCTATCTTGCTCGAGCACTCGTGAGTTGTTTCGGATGTCGTTGCCAGTGACAAACGCGAGTAGCACGATATCTGGAGAATAAGACCACACGCGATGACGAAGCGTAATCAGTTCCTGTGCCGTGCCGTAACCAGACACCCCGAAGTTAATGACTTCCGACTCACGATCGCCCAACGCTGGACATGCTCTGATCTCCTGTTCCAGAACCCACCAGAAGGTGTTCTCCAACGGCACCTGAACGGCTTCGGCAAAGGAGTCACCAAGCACCGCAATGCGCAGGGACTGCGCCGGCTTCACGCGGTCATGTTCTCGATCGCGCAAGCCCGCACTATTGACCCGAATATACGCTTCTCCTTCACTTTTCCAGAGTCCTTCTGCTCCGGGACGTAAGGATGCTCCTAAGTCGCCGTCGATCTGATACACGATCGGATAGGAAATGCCGGCCCCGCGCAATCCGATCTCGCAAAACACGAGCCCCAATAGAGTGCCGACGATCATCAACAAGACATTGTTTCTCCACCGTTTCATCGATAGGCCGATTCTGTCTGTCACAAAGAATTCACATCTCGCTTAGGCCCGGCTCAATCCCTGAACCGTCGTGGCGTGGTGGTGATCAAATATTACGGTCTTTGTGCTCGCATTCTCGCGGCTTGCCGCTGCCATCGAGGCCATCAAGGCGAACAATATGAGGCTGTGCTCTCTATATAAGATTGTATGCGTGAAGAGGCTCAGTAACATCACGGCGCCGCCAAAAACAATTCCCAGGTGCAGAGTCTCTCCATGCGATCCCCACACCACGGCCAACACGAGCAGAGGGAGCACCATCGCCCCAATGAGTCCGTGGTCCAACATAAATGTCAAATATTGATTGTGCGGTTGGATGTCTGTCTCAAGGGCCGACCCAGTTCCATTCCCGAAGAACGGATGCTCCGCGATTTTGTCCCAAGCTCGTTTCGCTACATATTTCCGTTCCCAACTGGAACGGTCGGATACGCCGGATGGATCCGTAAGCCAACCCAGTCTTTCTTCCATATTCTTATTGATTACGCCGGTCCGCTCTAATGTCGTAAGGAAATTATCCCATCGTGGAAGCAGCATCATCGTAATGAGTAGGACTCCAATCAACCCGGAAAGAGCCAAATGCTTCAGATGAAGTCTTCCGCCAAGTATAAGACTCCCCGCCGCGATCATCCACGTCACGATGCCCCCGCGGGAGAGCGTCAGAAATACCCCTATGCCTGCCACCAAGGTGAAGACTGCGCGATACCGTGGCTCCAATACCGTGACGCTGAGAATCATCCCTACAACCAACGCTTCTCCGGTAAGATTCGGATCCATATACAATCCGGCCGAACGGCCGAGAACTCGACTAAAGGACATGGGAACAAAGAGCTCATAAATTTGGAACGCCACCCCCACGAGCACTCCCGCCGCGAGCGTTTGTCTCGCAATTCTCGTCACTGCCGGATTGTTGAACAGAATTAGGAACATCAAGAGATCGATGATCGCAAGAAAACGCAATCGTACTTCCTGCCATGCCATGTCCGACTGTGATGAAAGGAAGAACCATAACACCGTCAACCAGGCGTATCCAAAACACCAGAGGGCCACGGGTGAGGTGAGCGTATCCCATACGGTCCTCTGTCGAATGAGAACGGGCACTGCCAATAGAAGGAAACCCAGCACCCAATGTTTGGGTGCTTCAAACATACTCAATCCACGAATGAGGAAAAGGTAGAGAGGCAGATTTGTGTAAAATATGCCAACAGCGAGCACAACCAGGGCGCTATGGTAGTAGTTTGATTTCACCAAAGTGGTTTTCGAATCCATCCCCTAGTCCAACTGGAATACCGGCTCACTTCGCGGCAGTCGCGAGGATGAACTCCTAGAAAGGGTTGATGAACTTTGGAGTCTGTCGACGATCCCTAAAATTCTGAAGGGTGCAGCGAAACAGTAAGAAACCGTCGCAATACTAACTGAGCTACGCGCCCAAAGAAATCTTACTATCGAATCCAGATTGGTTGCCTGGATGCGTCGGTCAATCGAATTACAGGAAGATACCGTCGATACCTGCACTACTTTGCACTCATGAATAGCCGATCCGGATAATCTTCGCGACCGATGGCACCCAATTCTCATTGAGTATAAATAACATGTAATAACCTGGAGGTGACCTCAACTCGCTCGACGGTGCCGTCACATTCAGGCCGCCGGTGGTTGGCGTATAAGTCAAACCATTCATCCGCTGGCTCTGGTCGAATGAGTGCGTTACCGCAGGCAACCGCACCCACGTCGCAAGTTTCACGTTGGCCGGGTCGGGAGTTCCTACGAAAAAGGTCTGCCCGTAGGTGAGCTGAGTGGGTGCGGAGGTGATAGTCGGTCGAGCTCCTTTAAAGAGATAGGGCGGTGAGTAGATCTCCGACTGAAAGGTAAAGTCTCCGCCTGCGGAGAGAATTCGCCCGTCCGGCAACAGGATGGCCCCCGAATGATAAAACCGTCCTATCGTTTGACTTGCCTTCGTACTCCACGTTCCACTCCAGGGGTCCCACAGTTCAGCGGGATAGACAGGGCTTGTCGTATCGTTGAATCCGTTGCCGCTCGTACCTCCCGTCACGAGCACCGTGCGATCCGGCAATATCGTCGCGTTGTGCTGTCTGCGGGCAAAAGCCATGGAACCCGAATATTGCCAGGTCGGATTCGGATCAGCTAAGTTAAGGACTTCGGCAGTGTTAGTGGGAGGCTGGCTACCACCGACCACCATGAAGCGAAAATCGTCCCACATCACCGCCGATCCATAATCACGGGTGCCGGCGAAGTTCTGCGTGGCGACAGTCGTCCAAGCACCAGCCCCGGCAGTATCCAGATAGCGCGTGGTTCGTTCAGGCCCGACTACGATCACGTTTCCGAATGGCGATAAGAAGGCCCACGGATAAGAGAATATCCTCAGGACCGCATTGGTGAGACTGCGCCAGGTTCCAGGCCCCACCTGGAAGACTTGGGGCAGAGGATTTTCGAGTTGAACATCGTCAATCCAGCCTGACAACACCAGAACATCTCCATACTGCCCCTGGAATCCCCCCAGTGTGGTCAATGTGGGATACCAACGCGAATCGTTCATGTCTGGCACGCGGTACCAAGAATTGGTCGTGGGATTGTAGATGCTGGCATGCGGCAAACCGGTAAAAGTGGCGGCATCGACGTTTCCTCCTGCAATGAGGATTTCGCCGTTCCACAGGAAGGCCATTCCGCTACAAAAAATGTCGAAACCCGCCTTCGCCAGACCTGTGACCGTCCCCGTACCGGGGTCCCACACGCGGACATCGTCGCCGCTGACTTGAGCCCCTGGATAGAACATTACCTTTCCGTTCGCAAGCACCATCATATTGATCGGTGCTACATCAAAGAGTGGACCGAGCTCCCACTTCCCCATGGTCGCGGAGTTGTCTTGTGCGGACCCCGAGCCACCGCAAACGCTGAAAGTGAGCACAAAGATGGACGCAAGCACTAAACGCCGTTTCATATCCATCTCCTCCTTTTGCAAAACTGACTTAGAAAGAGGGCCTTCTCCGTTGACCTGTCAGAGGCATCCTGCCGACATGCCCCAGTCCACATAACT
>JBDTWG010000327.1:0-4341 GCA_040006855.1 Nitrospira sp. | reverse complement strand
CCGGTTTCAAGGTCGATCCGTCCATGGACCCTCACAAATAAGTCCCACGTATGGCCGCGATGGCCTTCATGCACGGCGGTAAACGAGTAGCGCCTGGTGACGGACGCCACATCGAGGCCGGCTTCCGCTGTCAGATCGGCGCAAAGATCCTCATCTTCATAGAGACAGATCCGTTGCAACGTTCCGATCTCCTGCTGCGCTTGCAGCTTGTCCCAGAGCACACGTGCAATGTTCTCAGAAGTGGGAATCTGTCGCTCGAAATAAGGCAGATCAAGATTCAGGTGCTTGTGGTCGAATTCTTCCAATACCTGCAGCAGCACTCGCTTTAGGTCGAAGAGGTTCACCACCATACCGGTTCGCTGATCGACCTCACCAGCCACCGTCACTTCCAACATGTAGTTATGGCCATGGCCTGGGTCGTTATTGCAGGCGCCGAATGTGGCTCGGTTTTTCGCGGCATCCCACTCCGGCTTGTGATATCGGTGGGACGCGGAAAATTCAATGCGTTTGGTCAGTAAGACAACAGCCATAACAATCAATTATCAATCTTCACGGTACACATGTTCAATAGCGTGACGAGATGTCCCGCTGTGGTTCCCCTTTGAACAGTGAGCATTGTACATTCAGGTTGTTTCGTTAGGCACTCAAATCAGAGCGCCATTCCTGCCGCATCGGCCAGGGTACCTCCGCTTCGGCATTGTACTCCGCGTGGTGGACTGTGAGGGCCACACGCGCAGACTGGTCACCGATGGCCTGCACCATCGCGAATGTGGGACGGAATCGCACAAAATGCACGGCGCTGATCTTCGTCTCGTGGCTATGCCCTCCTTCAAACTCGCCATAGACGACGTCGCCCCCGGCACGGAGGCCGACCTTCTGTCCGTGATCTAAACCCATGAACAAATCGAGCCAATGCTTCATCGTGTCAGGATCCGTGAGTTCGATCAGGAGGGTGGCGCTCAATGCGCCGGAGCCCGGGATGAGCGCATTGTACACGTCCAACTCCTCTTGGACCTTTTGCGGATCGACAATCCGCTCGACGCGAATCATTTCCTGAATCTGAAACCGGAGCGTCTCTCTATTCTCGAATACCAAGGTGACTTTGTCACCAATGGTAATACGCCGACGTTGCTTCAGCGCGATGATGGTCTTCCGGTACGACTCGCGCTGCCGCTCATACTCTTCCTGAGGGATCAAGTCATCGTGCGTGAGACGTTTCATTGGCCAACTCCACATTCCACGGCATTCGCCCGGCGTTCCATATGAGCCCTCATGAGGCCTTCGGATCGCGGGGCAACCCATAGGCGTCGCGCACGATCTGGATCGGATGCTGCGCCGCCTTCCCTCCGACATGCCGCGCGGCCCCGGCTTGGTCGAGTTGCAGTCCGGCCAGCGGACAATCGGAGGCCACCAGGTCGGCGGGAGACTGTTCGACCACGCGCACCGCTTTCTGCGCAATCTTCATGGAGAGAGGGAAAAACTCTGTCTTGGCCGACCAGGATCCGTCATGCCCAGAGCACTTTTCTATCACCTCGACCTGAGCCCCGGTACATTCCATCAGTTCCTTCGATTTAAAACCGATGTTTTGATCTCGCAAGTGACAAGGCACTTGGTAGGCCACCCGGCCGGGCTTCTGTGTAAAATCCATCGACAGACCGCCCTCACGCTTGAGTTTCATCAGGTACTCGCAGACGTCGTAGGTATGCTCCGCCACCCGCTTCGCATCTTCTCCGGCAACCAGATTCAGATATTCGCGCTTCACCATCAGACTGCAACTGGGAGCGGGGATCACAACATCATACCCTTGCTCGACCCAAGATTTCAGTGAACTGATATTCCGCTGTGCCGCAGACACCATGGCCCTGGTGTCTCCAATATCGAACGACGGCATCCCACAACAGGATTGGTCCGGTAACGCCACCTGCACACCGTTTTTCTCGAGTACCTGCACGGTCGCTTTGCCAACATCCGTCACTTGATAATTGACCAAGCAACTCGCGAACAACGCGACCTTTTTTCCGGCGGGTAAAGGCCTGGATGAAGCACGCCGCGTCCACCAACGCGCGAATGTTTCACGTTGATAGTGCAGCACCTGCCGATCCCGATGGACGCCCATAATTGTTTCAAGTAGGCCGCGAAGCCATGCCTGCTCCAATGCCCAGTTGACCAGCGGTGCGAATGCACTGTTCACTCGCCCCAACAGATCGGTCTTGGTCAATAGCCAATCCCGCCATCTCGTCCCACGCTCCCCAGCCAGGCGCTTTTTCCACACCGCCATCAGGAGGGGAAAGTCGATGCCATATTGATGGGGGGGCGTGTAGGGGCAATGGTTGAAGCAGAGCTTGCAGTAGTAGCATTCATCGACCACGCGGTGATGATCCGCGGGCGTGAGTTTCGTGACATCGCTCTCATACTCATCAATCCGATCCAGCAACGTATTGAAGGAGGGACAGAGATTGAAGCAGCGGCGGCATCCGTCGCACACATCGTAAATGCGCAGCGTTTCTTGTTCGAGGGTTGCCGGATCGACTGGTTGAAGCAGGCGTAGTTCTGGCACAGAGGAACATTCCTTATGCAGAGAGCGGCAAGGGACTGACTGACAGGGCGGGTCGGACATGCCTCCAACCCACCCCACACTTGGCTACCGGAGCCCCGGCATGGTCGGGGGCTATAACTGCTTCAGACTATCGAGGCCCTTCGTAAAACGGTTCGCATGGGAGCGCTCCGCCTTCGCCAAGGTCTCGAACCACTCGGCTAATTCAGAAAATCCTTCGTCCCGGGCTGTCTTGGCCATCCCAGGATACATCTGTGTGTATTCGTAGGTTTCGCCTTCAATGGCGGACTTCAAATTGGCTTCTGTATTTCCGATCGGCACACCGGTCGCAGGATCGCCGACTTCCTTCAGAAAATCCATGTGTCCAAAAGCATGGCCGGTTTCCGCCTCGGACGTGTCACGGAACAATCCCCCGACATCCGGATACCCCTCGATATCAGCTCGACGCGCGAAGTAGAGATACCGCCGGTTGGCCTGCGACTCTCCCGCAAATGCGTGCTTGAGATTTTCGTGACTCTTGGTGCCTTTCAAACTGTTTCCCATGCTGTCCTCCTTGCACACGTTGACGATTTAATGTTTTTGCCCGCTGCATTGTGGAACGTCGAGCTGGGCCCGCTGACAACCCGCACAATATCCGTGGAACTCAACCCGATGGCCGAGAATACGGAATCCCCTCGCTTGACCATTGGTAACGGCCAACTGATTCAGTCCTTCATCCATGACGTCCACGATCTGACGGCACCCCACACAAATCAGGTGATGATGCACCGTCACATTCCCGTCGAACCGCGCCACCTCATGGCCCACGTTCACTTCCTGCACCAGACCAGCCTGCCGCAAAATGCCCAGGGTGTAATAGACGGTATTGCGTGACATCATCGGATGCTGACGCCTCACCGTCTGGTAGAGATCATCGGCAGTGGGGTGGCTGGTGGTTTCAGCGAGTGCCGTATAGATCGCCGCTCGCTGCCGAGTCAAACGAACAGCGTGCCGGCGGAAACGCGCGTGAAGCTCCTCGGAGTTCAGTCTCATGCGTACCTATATAGGAATGATTCCTACATAGCACGGGGACCTCTGCCACAGCAAGACTGGGACGTCTGCCAACGTGTACTGAGTCTGCCGATCCATCCGACAGGCCAGCGCTCTGTTGGGGGAGATGCGACCGAGAAGATAGACTCGGCTCAAGGTAAAAATCCGACGTTTTCGGTTGAATTCAACGCACACCGCACACCGACATCAGAACAGGTTTGTGTGAATTCCACCTACTAGGGACTGCTGTGATGAGGCAGCTCCGTCAGCATGTCCGCAAGACACTTATAGGCTTGGTCCTTGGTGGAGAGCAGCGGTGTCTTCACAGGCCAGGCAATGGCCAGGGCCGGATCATTCCAGAGGATGCCCCGCTCATCTGCCGGCGAATACACCTCGGTGCATTTATAGAGAAACCCCGCCTCATCACTGAGCACGCAGAAGCCATGGGCAAACCCGGGCGGGATATACAACTGTCGCATGTTCGTATCGGACAGCTCGACACCATACCATTGCCCAAAGGTTGGTGAACCCTGCCGGATATCCACCGCGACATCATAGACGGAACCTTTGACGACCGTGACCAATTTCCCTTGGGGTCTCGCCAACTGATAGTGGAGCCCACGCAGCGTGCCCCGGACGGACCAGGAAAAGTTGTCTTGCACAAACGGTTTATCCACACCAGCCGCGTCATACCGCGATTGGCGAAAGATCTCCACAAACTTCCCCCGCGCATCCCCGAACACATCGGGCTCGATCTG
>JBDTWG010000326.1:0-4355 GCA_040006855.1 Nitrospira sp. | reverse complement strand
TCAAGGCGATGGGAGCGACCCGCAAGGGCATCATGCGCATTTTTATGCTCAACGGCCTGATCATCGGCTGTTCCGGCGCCGCGATCGGCGTCCCGCTCGGCTATGCATTCTTGTGGCTGATCCAGACGTTTTGGTCATTCGACCCGACCGTCTATTACATATCCCGCATTCCCGTCCACGTCACGGGATCGGATGTGTTGCTCGTGGCCGGCTCGGCCATCGTCATCAGCTTTGTCGCGACGCTCTATCCTTCGCTCCAAGCAGCCAAACTCGACCCGGCTGCCGCCCTGCGATATGAGTAACGAACCTGAGTACCGAGATACCTCTGAGCATTACCACGTGAACATTCAACATCACAGATTGCAGTTCAGGCATGATTGACGTCGTCGGACTTTACAAATCGTTTCCCATGGGCGGGCGGGAGTTGGTGGTTTTGAACAACATCAACTTGCGTATCCAGCGGGGCGAACTCATCGCCATCATGGGAGCCTCCGGAGCCGGTAAAAGCACCCTGCTCCAGATTCTCGGCACCTTAGATCGTCCGACGAAGGGCACGGTGTCGTTTGAAGGCCAGGATCTCTTCCAGATCACCGAGCAACAGCAGGCAGAGTTCAGAAATAAACGGGTGGGGTTCGTCTTTCAGTTTCACCATCTGCTGCCGGAATTCACAGCCCTTGAGAATGCCTGCCTCCCGGCCATGATCCAGAAGCGCGATCTGGCGGATGTCGCGGGCGAAGCGACAAAGCTCCTGCGCGAAGTCGGCCTGGGCGAACGTCTCCACCATAAGCCCGGAGAGCTATCCGGGGGCGAACAACAACGGGTCTCCGTCGCGCGCGCCTTGATGCAGCAACCGGACCTCGTCTTAGCCGATGAGCCGACAGGTAACCTCGATACCCATACCGGCGATGCCCTGTTTGCGCTCCTCCGTCAACTGAACCGCTCGCGTGGGACAACCTTCGTCATCGTGACTCACAATGACAAACTGTCTGCCCACGCCGATCGAATCGTGTCCATGCAGGACGGCATGATCGTCTCTCAGTAGCCGAACGCCCAAAGAGGCCGTCCACCTCGCTCGGGACTCCATGGACCACGTGGTGCCGGCCATGACCGCGATTTCTTGACGCCTCTCGAATCTTTTCGTAGACTGGCCCATCGTCGGCGCTGCCATGTGAATTTCTCATACCCTATGAAAAACATAACGCCCTGCATTCGAACGGTTGCTGTGCTTCTGACCATCCTCCTGCCGCTCCAAGCGGCGGCCGTGGAATTTGTGTTTGTCGGATCACGACAGATGGGCATGGGCGGTGCCGGGGTGGCGACCACCACTGACTCGCTGGCGACCTATTGGAATCCCGCCGGGATGGCGATGAGTAAAAAGTTTGATATTCGCATCCAAGCGGGCGGACAGGTAGTCGATCGCGGCGATGTGTTCGATGCCCTGAAGGACATCAACCATGTAAATTTGAACGATACCTCGGCCGGCAATGTCGCTCGGCTGCAGCAATTCGTCGATCGTATCAACCGGCCGGGCACTAATTTGACGGGCGCGGCATCCGGCGGCTTCTACGTCAAGGGCAACTTCGGCGAACATGCGCTGGGCTTCAACGTGTCCGATGTCGCCACGGCCGGTGGGTTTCTTCGAAGCCCGGTCGGATTTACGAATAACGGCACCAACCTGACGGTCAACGGACAATTTGCCATGAATGGCCTGGAAGTTCGGCAAGCCGCCCTGTCCTATGCCTTCGCATTTATGGACCGGGTGTTTTCCGTCGGTGTCACCGGCAAAGTCATCCAAGGCGCGGCCTATACGGGTGCCACTAACATTCGCGGCGCCAGTGACGACGTGAAAGTCTTCGAGGACATCGGTCGGGCGAAGATCTCTACGGCGCTCGGGATCGATGTGGGAGCCATGTTCAGGCCCTCATCCTGGTTGCGCATGGGCATCGTGGCCAAAGACATCAACGCGCCCACCTTCGACGCGCTGAACGGAGATAAGTTCAAACTACTCCCCCAAGTCCGAACCGGCCTGGCTGTCAACCCCTACAACTCACTGACGTTGTCTGCAGATGTGGACATCACAAAGAACAATACCCTCACGCCCGGCGTCTATAGCCAGGTCTTGAGCCTCGGTGCCGAGCAGACCATTCTTTCGGAGCTCCTCTCCTTCAGGCTCGGCGCTTTCAAAAATATGCAGGATGCCAAAACCCCGTTTATCCCGACGGCGGGATTCGGCCTACGTATCCTTGACTTGCGGATCGACATCGCCGGCGGGTATGATTTCAAAGACCAAGCCGCCCTGGCATCCGGGTCCATAGCCTTGACCTTCTAGATACGCGTCAACCTTGATTCAATCTGCTACACTTCCTTTAGAGCCATGACGAATCCGACACCTTCTCCGATCAAACTCCTATTCAGTCTCCTGCTGTTTGCGCTTCTGACAGGCTGCGGCGGTCTTCAAGAGATGTGGGAAGGCCCTGCCGCGCGTGGGTTCTATCCCAAGACGATGGCCATTCTTCCGATCTCAGGAAATTACGATAGCGCCCGGGAGGACGTGGAAGAAGTCGTAGCCAAAGTCTTGATCAAGAGCCGCCGAGTCGAAAAGGTGGTGCCGCCAGACCAGGTCACTGATACCTTCCAAACGACCAAGGACGCCTTCGATGCGCTGGTGACATACTTCTCTCGCATGGAAACGACCGGCCAGTCAGACAAAAACTCGGCGATAAAGATCGGCCAGGCCTTGGGCGCTGATTCACTGTTGGTGGTGAAGGTCAATGCCTGGGAATACACGAGAGAGGAAGGCGACAATATCGCCCGGGTGGGCCTCAGCATGCGGCTCGTCGACGCCGTGAACGGCGCCATTGTCTGGAAGGCGCGGCATCAAGTGCAAGAAAGTTACCTCTTCATCCGCCCGGACATGCGGGATCTGGCGACAAAGCTGGCATCAGATATGATCAAATTCATGCCGCCGGAAAAACGCTAGCCCTATTCCGTCTGTTTCGACCTACCCTCCCCTGCTGCTCCTCGGCGTAAGTTCTCGATGGCCAGCCCGAACTGATTGGAAAGACTGGCGAGCTCAAGCACATCCCAGTTGCTGAACGGTTTTCCGCTGCGTCTATTGACGACTTCCAACACTCCCACCGCCTGGACGCCGGCGCGAACCGGAACGGATACAAGTGACGCCACAGGGATGGCGGCCTGCCACCCCTCCTGGGAGACCAAGCGGCTATCCTGGGCCCCCTGCGTGATCAACACCGGTTGGCCCGTGCGATGCACAGTGACAGCAATGGAAGACTGTAGCGAGGTCACGGCAACGATTCGCTCTCCACTCAACGCGTATAACTGTAACGTTTCGTCCTCGGCTCGCAGAAAGAGCGCACCCGCTTCCGCTTCGACCAATCGAATGGCAGCATCCAACGCCCGGCGCAATTTCTCTTCTTTCTCCAGCGAGGAATTCAATACATCACTGACCTGTTCCATGTGCTGGATCCGGAGGATTTTGGCGGCGTACTTGACGGTCAATCGGGCATGGTCCAGAGCCATTGCCAACCAAGGTTCGATGGCCGTCAGCACCGTGAGGAGTTGGCGCGCGGGCAACCGTTGAGAGGATCCGGTTTGGAGCATCACAAGACCTTCCATTCGGCCGATTCGGTGCAACCGGGAGGCGTGCAGGTCGCCGTTCGTGACCTGCGCCTGCTTTTCTGCCCTGGTCAGCACCTTGCGCCATTCAGTGGCACTTGAAGCCTCATCCCGACCGGCCTCGGCCAGACAGGTCATGTCCCGGGTTTGCTCATCGCGAACATAGATGGCAATCGCATCGACCTTCGTCAGTTGCCAAAAACATTGCACAAACACCGCTGACACGCCGATGGGCGAGCGGCCTTCTTGCTCTGAACTGCTGACGGTCTCGAGCAGACGCTGTTGCAGGGTTCGGATCAAGCGATCATCGGATAACGGCGTCACCGTTCTGGACACGGTCTTGCGGCGTGCAACGCTTGCTGCAGGTTTCGATGCCTTCTTGCGAATCGTACGATTGACCATTCGGCGCACAGCGGCCATAACAACTCCTCGTTGAACCGTTAGACTTTGCAAGGCAGCGCAGCACCCTGCTGCCATGCATGCATACCAGATGAAGAAACAATAGGGTGAGTAGTAGATTTTACCGAAGGAGAAAATTGATTCCGAGCGCGAGTCCCGAGATCCAACCCACGATCACTACAAGAAGAGGCACCGAGACATGCGGCGTGAAGCCAGATAGCATCGGCCTGCCCGTCAGGCAGGCTGCATCGCCTCCTTGAGTGAGCGAACAAAGGCGCCCACTTCCTGAATAAGCCGGCCATCTTGTCCATGCTCTGCTA
>JBDTWG010000325.1:0-4366 GCA_040006855.1 Nitrospira sp. | reverse complement strand
TGGGAGGTCACCAGCGCACGCAGGTCTTGAAGTTGCGCCGTAAGGTCTTCGACCTGTGCCTGTTGGGTAGAAACCTGCTCCCGGAGCTGATCGACTTCAGCTTGCGTGGATTGGGTCTGTTGAATGACCCATTCCTTGAGCTCGCGGGCTTGGGCCGTCAACACGCGTTGCACATAACCCGCACGGTCGCGCAGCCGGAAAATTACTTCCCCGACCGAGCCTTCCCATCGCCGAGCTGGCACCAATCCACATTCCGCCTGAGACGCCTCTTCGGCATGCCGTGCTACAGGAGCTCCCAACCACTTCGACAAACGCTGCCCCAATGGCACGACTGCCCGCTCCTCGGGACGTCCGTACTGACACCAGTCCTCAAAGCGCTCGGTGAGATCTTCCAATTTCACGAACACCTTGCTGATGCTTGCGCGCAACGGTGAGGGCGCAAACGGATTCACCCCACCCTTCTCCCCCTTGTCAGGAGCGAAGGTCAGAAGATTCACCGGTTTTTCAGCTAAACGATGCTGTTTCCGCGTCATACATGGACCACGATCTTATCGGTTGAAGCTCATTCATTCATTACTCTTTCCCATAGTCCTAGTCAATGGTCAGAGCAGGGTTTTTTCAGCATCGGGGCCAACAACGCGAGGAGGATTCATCCCCTCCCGGCCGACTGGAGCGAAGTCGGACACATCAAAAGCGGGTGACGCTCGAGAAGTTAAAATCGTGCAGCCGCAAGGCCGGCACCAAAGCCTTGCCGCTTTCCGATGTCACCGCTTCCGCGGGCGTCGTATAGGCATCCACGTGGCTGAAGGCGCGTAGCGGGCTGTCATGGAACCGGAAGTTCCGCACGGCCGACACGATCTCGCCATTCTCGATCAAAAAGGTTCCGTCCCGGGTCATGCCGGTCAGCGTCAGGTCCGATGGATTGACGGGGCGGATATACCAGAAATTCGTCACGAGGATACCCCGCTGCGTCGTACGGACAAGGTCGTCGACGCGCGCACCGTGAGGGTGTTCTCCGAACAAATAAGGCGACTCCAGCGTCGTCAGGGGATCGATATGATGTTCCTGCGCGGTATAGCGATCATAAAGCAGCTGGGTGAGCACACCCGCCTCGATCCATTTCGAACCGATCACTGGCAGTCCCTCACTGGTAAATCCATGTCCAAGAAGGTCGGCATGGTCTGGCTGATTGAGCAACGACAGTCGTCGATCGAGAATCCGCGTGCCCAGCTTTCCACTGAAGGGACTCGTCCCCTTGTAAAAGGCTTTCGCGTCCAACATCCAGATCATCCAACTCAAGAGTCCCGCGACGGCCGCCGGTTCGAGAATGACCGTGTACCGGCCAGGGGGCAATTCCTGAGGTTCGTCCGCGCCTCGCTTCGCCTTATTGATGGCCGCCAAGGTGCGCTCCTGAACATGCAAGTGGTCGATAGACCGATGAGCTGCTGCCGACCAGCCGGTGGCCTCCCCGGCCTGCACGGTGAGGCTGAACCGTCCTTCGGTCCGTTCCTCGTAGGCCGCCAGTCCGGTGCTGGCCGCCAGCGCCGCGACCGCCACGCTGGAGGCCACCGTCCCGGCCGCATTGAGATTTTCCATCTTGCATTGCCCGATCGCTTCGCGAACGTAATCCAGCCGCCGCGCGGGACCAGCGGCGCTCGTTTCGGGACGAGACGTGGGCAGGGACAAATAGGATTGGGGCCCGACAGGCGGGAGATATTCCGGGTCTTCGGGTGAGATGCGAGCGATGCGCTCTGCCTGTGCGAGCGTCTCTCGCACCGCTCCGGCGGTGAAGTCAGTGGTGGTCGCGGTGCCATGTTGCCGCCCAAAAGCGACGGTGATCGCCAGTGTCCCGCGACGCTGATTGACGTTTTGAATAATTTGATTGTTCGCAAAACGAGTCGTGCCGCCATGGACATCGCGCAACGACAGGAAGGTGTGATCGCCCATCGAATGCTTCATCACGAGATCGGTCAAGAAGTCGAACTCCTGCCGATTCGTCAGCTTTGGCCAGGCGGTAGTGATGGCTGAAGTCATCCGATGGCTTGTCCTGTGATCACATCGACTCGCCGAAAGCGGGCATGCGAGGCGGCGTGGGTCATCCAACCTGATTGGCCCGGCTGGCCTTTACCACACGTAATAAAGCCGTAACGCCGGCGATGGGCATGGTCGGCAACGCCATCGCACCGGCCCCAGAACTCCGGCGTGATGCCGTGATAAATGACATCCCGCAACATATGCGTGCGCCGACCGTTTTCAATCAGCCAAAAGGCATCGCCGCCGAACTGAAAATTGTACCGCCGCTGATCGATGCTGTAGGAGCCATGGCCCTCGATGTAAATCCCGCGCTTCACATCAGCGAGGAGTTCGTCGGCCGTGGCCCTGCCCGGCTCAAGGCCGATGTTCGCAATCCGGACCATCGGCACACTACCCCAACTATCGGCACGGTTCGACCCGCGGGAACGCTCCTCCTTGATTCTCGGCGCCACTTCACGATTCGTGCAGTACCCGACGAAGACCCCCTCTCGCACGATGTCCCACTTCTGGCAACTCACCCCATCGTCGTCGTAGCCCGTTGCCGCCAGCGTATTCGGTTCGGTGTTGTCGGCCACCAGATTCACGTGAGACGAGCCGTAGCGGTACGTCCCGCGCTTGTCCGGCGTGAGAAAGCTCGTCCCGGCATAATTGGCCTCGTAGCCGAGCGCACGATCCAATTCACTGGGATGTCCGCAGGACTCGTGCATCGTCAACGAGAGATGCTCAGGGTCGAGCACCAGATCGTAGCGTCCTGCCTCGACTGCGGGAGCCCGTACCTTCTCCACCGCTTGCGCCCCAATGCGCGCGCCTTCACGGATGAAATCCGTCTCCTGAATCAGTTCATACCCCATGCGCAGATGCGGGGTGTTGAACGCGCGTGTGGCAAACCGTCCGTCATGGACCGCCGTGGCGCTGCAGTTGCCCTGCATGGCCAGCAAGGTGAACTCCAAACGAGAGCCTTCGGTAGAGACAAAGAGTTTGCGATCACGTTGAGCCCAGAGACTGGCGTGGCTTCTGACCACGCCCGCCTGCTGCTGGATCGAGTCCATCGTGTTCAGAAGCAGCGCGGTCTGTTTTTCCAAGGGAACGGCAAAGGGATCGAGGCAGCAGGGAGTCACGATGCGATCCCGATGAACCGGCTCAGGCGCCAGGTGAACTTTTTCGATCGCCAGGGACGCCGATCCCTTCGCGATCTCCACGGCCAGATCCGCCACGCGCGGTATCTCTTCGAGCGAGAGGATGGAACTCGCCGCAAAGCCCCAGGCGCCCCGATGTAACACGCGAATGCCGAACCCGCGATCGGACGTCTCTCGAATCTGCGCGATGCGCCGGTCTTCCCCGCTGATGGTACGCGTCGTCGTGTCGAGCAGCCGGATGTCGGCGTATTCGACACCAGCCGTGCGCACACGTGCCAGCGCCAGCTCGGCCAACTCGTCCCACAGCGGTCCGGTCATACCATCTCTTTCGTGGCGGGGGATTGCACAAGAAGTCTGGATCAGTATACCAAGATCGACGAGGTCGATTCCTGTCTTTTCATCGACCCGTCGTTCGCCTATGATCGCGGCATGTCGGCCACCGAACACACTTCCCGCCAACGCCTCATCGAACTGCTGACCGGCACATTGCTCTCCTCGCACCAACTGGCGCAACTCCTGGGGATTCCGGAGCGCCAGGTCGAAGAGCATCTCACCCATATCGTGAAGACCATCGCCCGCGATCCCTCGCGTACGTTTCTACTGGAACCGTCGGAATGCCAGGGCTGCGCGTTCACCTTTCGTGACCGAACCAGGCTCACTCGTCCCAGCCGTTGTCCGCGCTGCCGCAACGAAGCCATCACGTCTCCTCGTTATGGCATACGTGAAGAACGGCGACAGCGGACAAGGTCGGCTTGAAACTCTTGGCATGGTAGGAGACACTGCTGGTAGGGCTCTCCTCAGGGAACCGTCACATGAACAGAATTTGCATGTGGATCATCCTCGCTCTGCTCCTATTGGGCTCGGCCTGTGGCCCCGATCAGGCGGCGCAACAGCTGGAGATCGCCCAGTTGGAAGAACGCCAGGGCAACAAGGCGCATGCGAAGGAACTCTACCAGGACATCATCCTTCGCTACTCCGACAGTCCGGCGGCCCAAACCGCCCGCACGCGACTGGCGGAACTCGCCGACAAGCCGTAACTGCTATGGCCGGCGCGGAAACCAGGGAATGAACGCGTTCGTCGTGCGCTGATATGTGGCGTACTCCTCACCACGAGTCTCCATGGACTGGGCCTCGGTCCAGGGAATGCCGGTGATCTTCAACAATGCCACTCCCATCACCATCGGGCCGATCAGCGT
>JBDTWG010000324.1:0-4366 GCA_040006855.1 Nitrospira sp. | reverse complement strand
GGGATTGAAGACTTCCGAGCGAAAGAATTCTCATAAGCAGGAGTCTGTTCCAAACGCAACGCATGACACAACCGGTTCGCCGCCCCAAAAAACCCACCGCCGAGACCTTCTCCGCATCCCTATCGCCCTATCAACGGCCGACGGAATTGACCAAACGTGAGCACATGATTTTGAACCAGCTGTGGCTGGGTGCTCAAAATCAGACGATTGCCGATGAACTCAATATCAGCGTCCGCACCGTGGAAGCTCACCGTGCCATGATTATGAGAAAGTTCGGTGTGACGAACGTGGCGCAACTATTACGAGCCGCATTGCTAGGCGGAGTACTCCAACTCCGATAGTCTGGCGAGCGATGCCTGCCTCAGAATCCGCGTCAATAGCCCATCGCAAGATTCAGCTTGGCTGCCTGGTTCGTCGGGAGGGTGAATTCTGTCGCCACTTCGATCCGGGCTGGAACCAGTAATGTCGTATGAAAGACAATGTCGCGGATCGGAATCTTAAAATCCGGCTGTTGGGGCGTACTCAACTCGACCGATTCGACGGATTGCGTAATGGCCGTGACATCCTGCGGTGCGTAGGTTGTGATGACTGCCTGCATGAGATCCCGCACCAGTTCATTGGTGTCGTTCCCTTCTATCCCTTTCAGAAGCAGTGGAATGACCTCATCGCGGACCTGGTCCGAAGGGCTAAAGTTCTCGATTCGTTCCTTGCGCCGAAGAGACGTCAGATCATTGTCGAGATCTCGACTGAATGCTCCATAAGCAAAACGAACAAACTCGAAATGAAACCCCTTTACGCCCTTTCCAAACATCTGGAGCTCACAGAGAAAACAGAGCTGTTGGAGCTTCACATCGCTCAGCAATCCATAGGGCTCGGCCTGCGATAACACATACAGCAGCAACGCCCTGTCGACCGTCATCTCATGAGGTTTCCGCACGTACATATCTCCTTCGATAGCTCGGAACCGGGTAGGACTATAAACAGGAGCATTTCTGTTCGTCAATCGCTGATCGTGCGCAACCTCCTCGCCCCTTGACCCACTGAGGCACTTTCGTCTTTAATGTGGCCTCTCATACCGGTCCATACGCCATGAGCAAAACCATCAAAGAAATGGATGTGCTTCGCCACCACCTGGCGAAACACCAACTCAAATTAACCCGCCAGCGCGAACTGATCCTGACGGCGTTCCTTCGCCAGGAACACGTCACGGCGGAGACCATGTATCACCAGCTTGCAAAAAAAGACCCACACTTGGGTCTGGCCACCATCTACCGCACCTTGAACTTGTTTTGCGAAGCCGGGATTGCTCAAGCTCGACACTTCGGTACCCAGACGCAATACGATAACATCTCCCATAAAGGCCATCACGACCACCTCATCTGTACCGGCTGTGGCACCATTGTAGAGTTCGAGAATTGCGAGATTGAACGATTACAGGAAGAGGTCGCAACCAAGAACGGCTTTGTCATTCAAACCCATCGACTGGAACTATACGGCCTCTGTTCCCGCTGTCGGCATTGACGGACCCCGTTCCAATCCGGTATCATCTTGAGACGGCTTATCAATTTCAATTAAGACGGCCAGCGGGCCGTCCTAAGATCTGGAGGCATGCCGCATGGCTTCATCCCCACGCGCGTTGTTGGCTGTGATGTGTTTTCTGGGAGCGCTGAGTATATTCCAGTTCACCGCACTCGCCGCCTTCGCCGCCGACAAACTCGTCGTGTATTCTGGGCGCGCAGAACGGCTCATTAAACCTGTGCTGGACGAATTCCAATCCAAAAGCGGCATCCAGATCGAGCTTCTGTCCTCCGGAACAACCGAACTGGTCAACCGATTGCAGGCGGAAGGGGACAATACTCCCGCTGATGTGTTCCTGACAAACGATGCGGGCAGCCTGGAACACGCGCGAGAACTCAAATTACTGAGGCCCATGAATATGCGGGAGGTCGAACGAGCCATTCCTTCGCAATTTCGCGCCTCCGACAATAGTTGGATCGGCCTGTCCGGTCGATTCTGGATTGTCGTCTATAACACGACCCTAGCGAAGCCGGATCAGATCAAGTCACTACTCGACCTTTCCCAACCACAATGGAAGGACAAAATTGCCATTCCCAACTCCGGCAGCGAGTATCTGCAAGCAGGCGTGTCGGTCATCAAAGCGACGTTCGGAGACGAGCGGACAAAACAATTCCTCGAAGGCCTCAAGGCCAACGCGGGCACGCAGGTGTATCAGAAAAGCTCGCAAATCGTGGAGGCCGTGGCCAAAGGACAAGTCGCGGTAGGAATCGTCAACCACTACTACATTTACCGCCATCTCGCGGCGCAGCCCACAGCACCGATCGCAGCCTTAATGCCCGATCAGCAGCCGGGCGGCATGGGCGCGATCATGAATGTATCCGGGATCGGAGTGACGCGCGCGTCGAAACATGTCGACAGTGCCAAGCTTCTCATTGAGTTCCTGGTTGCCCAAGCCGGCCAGAAATTGTTTGCTGACCTTGATAAGGAATATCCTCTGCATCCGGATGTGAAAGCCGACCCAGCCCTCGTCGACCGGCACGCCTTCCGTGCTGCACTCGTTCCACTGGCCCGACTTGCCGAATTGCGCGAGCCGACCCTCACCCTGATCGAGCAGGTCGGCCTCCGCTGAACTTGTCATTATTTATGGTCACTGCCACGAGGTTCAACGCACCGTCCCCGCTGCAGTGGGTGAGCCTGATCACGGCGGCATGTCTGGTCTTGCCTACGTGCTACATCATGTATGTGGCACTGACTGCCGCGCCAGCCGTCTGGAACCGCCTCTGGTCAACCCGCATTCCTGAGCTTCTGTGGAACACCCTGTCCCTTGCCACAAGCGTGGCCGTCACCACGCTCGTGCTCGGCGTGTCCTTGGCCTGGATCATGGTCCGTTATGAATTTCCCGGCCGTCGAATCTGGGAATGGGCCATCGTCCTGCCCCTTGCCATGCCGACTTATGTGCTGGCCTACGTCTATGCCCATCTGCTCGGTATGGGAGGCCCTGCAGAGCAATGGTGGCAGTCCCTCATGGGTCCGGAAGCGAGACTCCTCTCTCCCCATAGCTTTTCCGGTGTGACACTGATCATGGCCCTCGACACCTTTCCTTTCGTCTACCTGCTCGCCCGAAGCGCGCTCCTGAATCTCAATGTCTCCTTTGAGGAGGTGGCACGCGCCTGCGGCGTGCCGGGTTGGAGCACTCTGTGGCGAGTCACCCTGCCGCTTATTCGTCCCGCCATTGCCGCAGGGCTCGCACTCGTGATCTTGTATGTCGTATCTGACTTTGGAGCCGTCTCCCTTCTCCGTTACCAAACACTCACCTACGCGGTCTATCAACAGATGACCGGCCGCTACGACCAGAGCGCCGCCAGCATTCTCAGCCTGCTGCTCGTGGTGATGGCCATAATTTTCCTCGTGACGGAACGATGGTTTCGCCAACGCAGCCGCTTCTACCAAACATCCGGCCGATACCGCACTTCGACTCGTCGTCGCGAAGGTGTCGTAGGCACCGCCCTCCTCACGACTTATGTGCTGCTGGTCTTTGGGGCCTCCTTTGGAATTCCGGCCCTCATGCTGATTCAGTGGAGCATCGCAGCCATTTCCCAAGGAGCGGTGGATGCACGGTTCTTTGGCTTCGTCTGGAATAGCAGCATCCTGTCCGCTTTGGCGGCCGGGAGCGCCGTCCTGATCGGTCTCCCGCTGGCCTACCTGGCCAGCCGCCGACCTTCGCGGCTCAACCTCGCCTGTCTCCAAGCCGCCTATGCAGGGTACGCCCTGCCCGGCCCCGTCACCGCCCTGGCGGTCCTTGTGCTCTTCACCCACTTTGCGCCAGCTCTGTACGGCTCGGTGATCGTGTTACTCGTCGCCTACATCCTGCATTTCATCCCAGTGGGCCTGCAATCCATGGAGCCGGCGCTGCAACAGGTGACGCCCAATGTGGAAGAGGTCGCACGAACCTTAGGCTGCACAACTCGACAGACTCTCCGGCGCGTCACCCTCCCACTGATTCAAAATGGCTGTGTCACGGCCTGGGTGCTGATGTTTTTACAGACCATGAAAGAACTTCCCGCCACCTTACTGTTGCGTCCGGTCGGATTTGATACACTGGCGATTCGCGTCTGGTTGGAAGCCAGTGAGGAGTATTATCAGCTTGCGGCGCCTTCCGCGCTGCTGATTGTGCTCCTGAGCGTGCCGGCACTGCTGTTGCTGGTCGCGAAGGATTGGCGCGGCCGTCATCAGGGGGTCGTCACGTGATTGGTGTGAACGAATTGGAACCCGACAAGCCACAAGGCCAAGCTGCCGGCCCCGTGCAGGAAGATCTGACTCCCTTCCGTTCACCCGTCCTTGAACTACG
>JBDTWG010000323.1:0-4369 GCA_040006855.1 Nitrospira sp. | reverse complement strand
ATGTTGGCATCTCCCTGCCCGAAGAGATTCACTCCGCGCGAACCAACATAGGCCCGCGAGATTTCAGGTTCACACAGACCATGATGGTTTCCGTCGCAGGCCAGGTGGCGACGACCGCATGGTCCCGGCGATACACCTCCATTTGTTGATCGACTCGCTCAGCCGTCCGACGCAACGCCATCTCGCGCAGGGCGATCAAATTGCCCTTCCGAAAAAAATGTTTGAGGGCATGTTGCGCCTGCTCCGGCATATAGACCTTGCCGTCTTTGAGTCGCTGCAACAGATCGTCCGGCGGAAGATCTACCAATTCGACATCGTCCGCCTGCTCGAGGATGGAATCCGGCACGGTCTCGCTCACGCGAATGCCGGTGATCTGAGCGACGGCATCGTTCAAACATTCCAGGTGTTGCACATTCACGGTTGTATAGACGTTGATACCTACCTGCAGTAATTCCCTCACATCCTGCCACCGCTTGGGGTGCCGGGAGCCCGGAGCATTCGTATGCGCCAGTTCGTCCATTATGAGAAGTTGCGGCCGGCGCGACAGGGCGGCGTCTAGATCGAAATCACGGAGCCGGGATCCCCCGTGGACGACCTCCCGTGAGGGCAGAGCCGGCAAACCTTGGACCAGGGCTTCGGTTTCGGCCCGGCCGTGGGTCTCCACCCAACCGATCATTACGTCGATGCCGTCGCGTTGCTGCTCATGGGCCGCTTGCAGCATGGCATAGGTTTTCCCGACCCCCGCAGTCGCGCCGAAAAACACCTTCAGCTTGCCGCGCGCCTGATCGGCCTCCTCAGCCTGCATGCGCCTCAGCAACGCATCGGGATCCGGACGCTGGTTCTCCATGGCACTCCCGGAATAAAGGATCTGATGGCGGAAATGAGATGACGTAAAACTGGCCGAGTGGATTCTAGAAGACAGCCAGGAAGGCGTCAACGAGGCTCGACGGACACGTCCAATGCCAGGTTCAACGCCAGCACATTGACCCGGCGTTCTCCAAGCATCCCCAGCTGACGTCCTTCGGTATGCTGTATGACCAATGTCCGCACGACTGCTTCTTCTTTCCCTCGCGCACGAGCGACACGACGCACTTGATACTCGGCCGCTGCAGGGCTGATATGCGGATCCAGGCCGCTTCCTGAGGCGGTCACGAGGTCCACGGGAACAGGCACTTCGTTGCCGGGATCCGCTGCCTTCAAGGCAGCCAGCCGTGTTTTGACGGCCTCCATCAGCGCGGGATTGGTGGGACCGAGATTCGAACCGGATGAGGCGGCCGCATTATAGGGGAAAGGAGCGGTCGCGGAAGGGCGCCCCCAGAAATACTTGGAATCATCGAATGGTTGGCCGATCAGCGTGGAGCCGATCGGCTTGCCGTCTTTATAGATCAGACTCCCATTGGCCTGATGGGGGAACAGCAGCTGAGCGATTCCTGTCACGGCCAGCGGATAGGCCACACCAGTCAGGATCGTCAGAATGAAAAACACCATCAGCGCGGATCGAAGTTGAGCGGCCATTGTGATCTCCTCAGACCAATCCCAGAGCGACCAGGACGAGGTCTATCAGCTTAATTCCAATGAAAGGGACAATGATCCCTCCCAGTCCATACACCAGCACATTGTGACGCAGCAGCAAGGAGGCTTCGATCGGCCGGAACTTGACTCCTCGAAGCGCGAGCGGAATCAGCGCGATGATGATCAGCGCATTGAAAATCACGGCCGACAACACAGCGCTTTCCGGGGTCGCCAGTCCCATGACATTCAACGCGCCCAGGGCCGGATAGGTGCCGGCAAACGCGGCCGGAATGATCGCAAAATACTTCGCGACATCGTTGGCGATACTAAAGGTCGTGAGCGCGCCGCGAGTCATCAGGAGCTGTTTGCCTATTTCGACGATCTCGATTAGTTTCGTGGGATTGGAATCCAGATCGACGAGGTTGCCCGCTTCTTTGGCGGCCTGGGTGCCGGTATTCATGGCCACAGCCACATCGGCTTGCGCCAGTGCCGGCGCGTCATTGGTGCCGTCGCCCGTCATGGCCACGAGTCGGCCTCCTGCCTGAAGATCACGGATGAGTTTCAATTTAGCTTCAGGAGTGGCCTGCGCGAGAAAATCATCCACGCCGGCCTCGGCGGCGATCGCGGCCGCCGTCTGCTGGTTGTCGCCGGTGATCATCATCGTTTTGATGCCCATGCGGCGCAACTCGGCAAACCGTTCCTTGATGCCTCCCTTGACCACGTCTTTCAAATGAATCACGCCCAGCACCGACTTGGCTTCGGCCACGACCAGAGGAGTGCCACCTTGCGTAGCAATCGTCTCGACCGCATTTCGTACGGCCGGAGGAAACGACCCGCCGAGTTGAGTCACATAGTCTTCAATGGCTTCCGCTGCGCCCTTCCTAATCTGTCGACCGTCGATGTCGACGCCGCTCATTCTCGTTTGCGCCGTAAACGGCAGGAAGGTGGCGCCCATCGCATGGATGTCGCGCCCTCTAAGTCCGTAGCGCTCCTTCGCCAGAATGACGATGCTGCGGCCTTCAGGCGTCTCATCCGCAAGGGAGGCCAGCTGGGCCGCATCGGCGACAGACGTTTCCTGCACTCCCTCGGCTGGAATAAATGCCGTGGCTTGCCGGTTCCCCAGCGTGATCGTGCCCGTTTTGTCGAGGAGCAGCACATCCACATCACCCGCCGCTTCGACGGCTTTCCCCGACATGGCGATCACGTTCGCCTGGACCATGCGGTCCATGCCCGCGATGCCGATGGCGGATAAGAGCGCGCCGATCGTCGTCGGTATGAGGCAGACCAGCAGGGCCACCAGGACCGTCACCGTAATCGGCGCCCCCTGCCCCGTAGCATGCACTGAGTAGAGAGAAAATGGCAGCAAGGTCACGGTCGCCAGCAAAAAGACGACGGTGAGGGCCGCCAACAGAATATTGAGCGCAATTTCATTCGGCGTCTTCTGGCGCTTGGCACCCTCGACCATGGCGATCATTCGGTCGAGGAAGGTTTCACCGGCGCTGGCGGTGATCCGTACCAGCAGCCAATCGGACAACACCCGCGTGCCGCCGGTCACCGCGCTCCGGTCACCGGACTCCCGAATCACCGGTGCGCTCTCGCCTGTAATCGCGCTTTCGTTGACGGACGCAATCCCCTCGATCACATCTCCATCGCTAGGAATGTAATCGCCTGCCTCCACCAGCACGATGTCGCCTTTTTTGAGCAGACTGGCCGGAACGAGACAATAGACCTCGCCCGATTTGCCCATCGTTGCAGGCACCGCCAGGTAGTCTCCGCCGGAGGTCGGTTTTCCGAATCGCTTGGCGGTCAATTCCGTCCTGGCCCTCCGGAGAGAATCGGCCTGGGCCTTTCCTCTTCCTTCGGCGATCGCTTCGGAAAAGTTGGCGAACAGCACGGTGAACCAGAGCCACAGCGAGATGGCGAAAATGAACCAGGTCGGCGCCTCGCCTGTCCCGAACAAGGCCTGAAGGAACAAGATCGACGTGAAGATGCTCCCCACGAAGACCACGAACATGACCGGGTTGCGGACCTGGATACGAGGATCGAGCTTTCGCAGCGCATCCAGCATGGCCTGTCGAACAAGCGGCGGATCGAAGAGCGGTCTGGCTTTCGTCGATGTCGTCATGTGAATCCCTCTCCTCGTTCAGACTATAGAAAACCTTCACACAGGATGCTCAAAATGGCCGTCCAGCAAGGCCGCAGCACGCGACGAGGCGATGCGTACGCTCCGGTACGTAGAGCCTCTGAGGTTCACGACGCGCTGAATAAAGCGCGTCACGCTTGTGAACGCCGCCGAGACGGTGAGGCGGCAGTGCCTAGCGAGAACGCCGCTGGCGGACGTTTTCAGCATTCTGCAGGCTATCGAGCGACCATCAGCAAGTGTTCCACCACCGGCCCCAACGCCAGAGCCGGAACGAAGGTTAGGGCGCCGACCATGATGACGACCCCGACTAACAGTCCCACAAAGAGCGGCGTGTGAGTCGGGAGCGTACCCAAGCCAGCCGGCACGATCGTTTTGCGCGCCAGCGAGCCGGCGAGCGCCAACGTCGGAATCGCCAACCAGAATCGGGAGACCAGCATCGCCAGAGCGCCAGTCACGTTGTAGAATGGGGTACTAGCGTTCAACCCCCCGAAGGCGCTGCCGTTGTTGTTGCCTTGAGAAGTATAGGCATACAGAATTTCGCTAAACCCATGCGCGCCGGGATTGAGAATGGACGACGTGCCGGACTCAGTCACCACCGCCACCGAAGTGAACCCTAACACGACGATGGGCATGATGAGGATCAACAGCGCCGCCATCTTCATTTCGTAGGTCTCGATCTTTTTCCCGAGGTACTCCGGTGTCCGGCCGACCATC
>JBDTWG010000322.1:0-4386 GCA_040006855.1 Nitrospira sp. | reverse complement strand
CCAAACGGTCGGAAGTTCTCCGTTGACACTGTCTCCTTGACGGGGAAGCTTACGGAGTGACGTCAAAGGCTGGGCATCGGCGTTTGCGCATCAAATGGTCGAAGAGGCGCCGGACAGATACGTCGCAACTATCACCAAATCAAAGCGCACAGGAAAAATACTGATCGATTTCTTCCGGAATGATTATACCGCCACCGGTATTGCAAGCTATTCAGTGCGCGCACGACCCGGAGCGCCTGTTGCCGTGCCGCTGGAGTGGCGTGAGCTGACAAAATTGACGAGCGCCAACCAATTTGGAATGGATGCCGTTCTGAAACGAATAAAACGGCAACCGCTACGGAAGTCACTGCCAAAACAGCGGCTGCCAAAAATGAGGACAGAGGGCTGAAACGCATGGCTGGAAGAAACATTTTTCCGATGGAAGCCTTGCTTGTCAGTCATTTGCCTGAGGGTAAAGAATGGCGCTATGAACCGAAATGGGATGGATTTCGCTGTCTTGCTTGTAAGAGAGATACAACCGTGACGCTGCGGTCCAAATCCGGGAAGCCCCTGGAGAGGTATTTCCCGGACATCGTGAGCATGCTAGCGGAATTGGTAGCCAAGAACTTTGTCCTCGATGGGGAATTATTGGTGAAAGGCGATAGTGGCTATTCTTTTTCGGATCTGCAGATGCGCCTGCACCCTGCGGCCAGCCGGGTAAAGATACTTGCGCAGAAGCAGCCCGCGACGTTTGTCATATTCGACATACTCGAGACAGAAAAAGGCGAGACTCTGATGTCAGCGCCGTTAACCGACCGCCGCCTGCTACTAGAAAAGTTTTATAGAAAATATTGTTCAAAAGAAAGAGCCGTCGAACTATCCCCACAGACGGCTGCCGTGACTGAAGCCTGGAAATGGTTCGATGCTTCCGGTTGGTCTATTGATGGGATCATTGCCAAAAAGAGTACGGATGTGTATGTGCCGGGCGCACGGGTGATGCAAAAATATAAGCCTATCCGCACCGCGGATTGCGTGGTGGGTGGGTTTCGTTACGGTACAGATTCACCGGAAGTGGGCTCCCTCCTTCTTGGCCTTTATGATAAAGCTGGACGTCTTCACCATGTCGGCTTTACTTCCGGTATTGCCAAGGCTGATAAGCCATCCCTGACGAAGACACTCGAGAAGCTTATTCATGAGCCAGGCTTCACTGGCAAGGCGCCTGGTGCACCCAGTCGGTGGTCGACTGAGCGCTCGACTCAATGGAAGCCGCTAGCGCCCAAAATAGTCATTGAAGTCAGTTTTGATCATGTCACCGACGATCGCTTCCGCCACGGTACAAAATTAGTCAGATTTCGGCCGGACAAGTCACCTCAGCAATGTACAATGGAACAGCTTCATCGATAATTTCATAAATCGATACATAACCAGGTTCCACCTGAAATTTATCAGGCAGAGTACTAGTGCGGAGTGTGAAGAGGTTAGAGCCAGATGACTCACAAAACCCTGTCGGTCTTCTTTTTGGGTCTGCTCCTGAACTGGTCATGCATCGGCTGTTCCAGTGTCACTGTCCTTCGCCTAACTTCCGAGACATTCTCTCCACGCTCCGTCGACGACGTGGGGATTTTGAGCCAGGAACCCACTACGGAACATATTCGGATTGCTGATCTGAGTGAAACGTCTTCCTCCAGCGTGACGAAGCTCCAGCGACACATTGTCAAAAAAGCCGCTCAACTAGGGGCCGATGCCGTCATTTTCTCCGTTCCCGTCACCCGGTCCGAGCAGCGAGTGGACTATCAGCCGGTCTACAGCCCATGGGGTTATTATTCGCCCTATTACTATGGCCCGGGTCCGTTTGGGTATTCGAGCGCCTGGGGATATTTCTATGGAGGGCGGGGATCTTCATGGGGATATGGCCAATATGTGGCCGTGCCGTACTTAGTGCAGACGACGACGCTTAAGGCTCTTGCGATCAGATACCAGGACTCGTCACGCGAGCGAGGCAACTGAAAAGGGAGGGGCGAGCTGTGAATATACACACATGGGCTCTGGTGGGAGCGGGGCTGTTGGCCCTGGCGGGGTGCATGGGCCCGACTGTAACTCAGGAGCGAAAAACGGCGGATCCAATCGTCAACATGCTGCACAGCGGCATTCTCGACTTGGAAGGTAATGTCGACGAACTCAACCGCCGCATTGCGGAGTTCCAGCAATTGCCACCCGCTCCGGATCCCACCGTCCAAGAATTGCGCGCACTCGATCTCTCGGGCTGGCACCTTCATCAGCAGCAGTGGCTCGTGCAGCGTGAACGGCTGGTGTTTGCGGTGAAACAAATACAACGGGCCCAGGAGCACCCGTCCGAGAAAGCGGAACTCTGGACACAGTTGACCACCAGACAGCCGCAATTCGCTGCGGTCCTAGAGGATCTCCGCGCGCAGCGGCATGGGCTGGAACGAAAACGTGTAGAGGTGGAATCCCAGTTGTTGCAGCGCTATTTCAAATGAGGAATAGATGGGTGTATGTGCGAATCTGGATCCACGCCAAATCCTCAATAATCGAACGGATCAGCATACCCAACGAGGACACTCCGGTGCCGTGTCCCCATTCTCGCATCTAGCAGCTTCCCGCGGTCTTCATGTGCAATGCTTTCTTAGACCTTGGCCTGCGCTCTATCGTTGGCAACTCCCGCAAAGGCGTTCATGCACAGCCACACGTGACCCATTTCCCATAGGTCATACCGCATCGCCCGACCAAACTCTTCAAAGGGATTTGCCAGCGGTCCGGACGCAGTGCACAAGCCTATTCTAACGAATCAGTATCTAGGAGGGCGTTCGATATGACCACAGACGATTGTGTCAATCCCGATGCGGAAGGTGTGGCCATCCAGCCGAGACCATGTACCTACGACATGGATGACGAACTGGACGGAATCATCTTTGGTTCAGAAGAGTTGGCGAAGGTTCCCGTCACTCAATCCTAATTCATGAACGTCCCTGATGGCGGCCAAGCTATGTTGAATGTTCCCATCAGCCGTCGGGAGGTAGAACTCCGCTTGCCGGCACCTCCACATAGAGGTGCCGCACGTCCTACCCGATGGCGATCTGGATACTCTGTGCACTCATCACAAGCGGAGGGTGGTGGTGTCCCCAGCCGCGTTGCACTAGGGATCACAGAAGACGCGGGAATCCCTACCTTTTGATAGAGGAGAGATGCGATTTCCTTCGGCCGAAAATGAGGCCCAGCTCTCTCTGATAAAGACAGAAATGTCATCCAGGTGGACACCATTTTTTAGAGTTTTAGGAAGCCTTATGGCACATATGAGTGTGCTGCGTTCTCTCGATGAGCATCTTTAAGTTCCCGCTAATGGGTCCTTAATGTCTGGGCTTTACACTTAAATCCGGCATCGACAACGCTATATTTTCTGGGAGTCTGAATTTAATGAGGCTGTTCATTACGTGGATCTTATTGTTGTATTATTCGGCGACGAATCGTCGCGAATCAACTCCCAGCCCATCAGGCGAAGATTCAGAGCACGGTCCGGCGAGATAAGAGGAGAGAAAGGGCATGCTGCGGCTTCATAGGCCATCCTGAGCGGAGTCAAAAAGCCGTGGGACTGTGAATGGCGCCATAATGGCTCCCATGCGCTGATGCTGCGCGGCCGGCCCCAGCATACAATTCTAATGGTTATAGACATGTGCAACTCCGTGCCTGCGGAGGATTTGGGTATACCGTTCTCCGCATAGAACTGAATTCCGCAGTTCAATCGAACAGCAAAAGTCTTTGGGATTCACAAGCACGCGTGCGAAGTATGCCGTCAGTACCAAGCGACGCGAGGCTTCCTGTGTATGTGTTGCCACCGCGACGGCAGGCTCACCAAACAACTCGCCTCACCCCCCCAATACGCAAGAGGAGAGACTCGCGATCAGCGGGTTATTAAGCCCCCAACGAGATGTGTCAAATCGGTAAACGTGATAGAAGCTGGAAGCTCTTGTTCTTTTTGGGCGTATGATTGACGGACGAGTCGAAGGCTTATGATGGGCCGGCCTTTCGCAGTCCTTTAGATTCAGTGGAGGTTTCATGCTGATAAGGAGTGCCAGTTTGGTGCTAGTTGGAGTCTTGGTTTTGCAAGCTTGCGTCTGGGTGAGTGCCCCGGTCAAACAGCTAGATGGGCTTTCTCCGAAAGACCGCGACGCCGTACTCGGGCTGCCGATCTATAACGAAGGGGAGCTTGCCGGAAAAGAGCATGCGGTAGTCAACAGTGTCGAGGGGACCTCTTGCAAATATAGGATGGAGGATCCTGCGGCGACCGAAATAGACGCGATTAATGAGGCAAAATATTCGGCCAAGGCCCATGGGGCCGAGGGAATTAAGAATTTGAAATGCGATCCTCCTCGCGGGAAGACCATCTTCCAC
>JBDTWG010000321.1:0-4403 GCA_040006855.1 Nitrospira sp. | reverse complement strand
TTACATCGCCCATTCCACGACTCGTTACGGCGTCACATAGACCATCCATGACACGTCGAAGCGGTCAGCGACCATGCCGAACAGCGGAGAAAAAAGGTCTTGCCCAAGGGCATCTGCACCTGCCCTCCCTCGGCCAGCAGGCCAAATACCCGCTCTGCCTCGGCTGCACCCGGCACCGTGAGCGACAGCGAGAACCCATCAAAACTCGGCCGCCCCTCGCACCGACCGTCGGAAGCCAGCAACGTCGTGTCGCCGATGCGAAAGCTCGTATGCATCACCTTGTCCTCGCTACCAGCCGCGCATATGCCGTGGTGGCGAGGTTCGGGGCTATCCTTGAAACGCATCAGCGCCATCACTTCGGCACCGAGCGCCTGACGGTAGAGTTCGGCCGCTTCCTCGCAGCGCCCCTCGAAGAACAAGTAGGGCTGTCTCTGCATGGCGTCTGTTTTCTCGGGGTTTGACTGTCTTCACAATTTTTCGGCGACGGCCTTCAGCTGGGCGAGACCAGTCTCGAAGTCCTTACCGACCAGGTGATGCATACTGAAGAATATCGTCATGACCTTTGCAATATAGGGGCTTGGACCCTGCATCGCCCAGGTGACATCCGTGGAGTCGCCTGTAGGTCCAGGGTGAACGCACCGATGTTATGGGTTGCAAACGGCTCGACGAAATCCAGATGGATCATGATTGTGGATGGAGGAGATGACTCCGTGATTTCCATACGTCCCACGCCGGCCTCCCCGTCACTTTCCCACCCATACCAAGCCCCGACCCCGCTCGTGGCGCCGCCGTAGGTTCGCTTCATCGCAGGGTCCAGCTTTTCATAGAGGGAATCAGGCGCTGAAATTATGAAAGTCGTTGAGGAGCGGAAAGATCCTCTCCGGCGGAGCGTTGATGCTCGTCGAACGCTGGACGCGGAACGTGTCGGGCTTAGTCGCGGCAAATAAGCAGCGCGGCGATCACGACGAGATGACGAGAGCAATGGTCTTGAACATGGCTCACCCCCGGGCGCTATTGAAATGGTCCGACGCGGCGCAAACCTCCCGGCACGGCGGGACTATTGTTTCGCGGCCATCTGCGCGCGCAGACGCTCCTCTTGCTCCCTGAGCTCGGGCGTGAATTCGGCCCCGAAGTCCTCCGCCTCGAACAGCTGCCGAATTTCGATCTCGGACTCCGAGCCAGGGAAGGGATTGGGGCAGCGCTTGACCCATTCGATGGCCTCTTCCTTCGACTTCACCTGCCACAACCAGTAGCCGGCGATCAGTTCCTTCGTCTCGGCAAAGGGTCCGTCGATCACGGTGCGCTTGTCTCCGGAAAACTTGACCCGCGCACCTTTCGAACTCGCCTGGAGTCCTTCGCCTGCCAGCAATACGCCGGCTTTCGCCAACTCTTCGTTGTACTTCCCCATCTCAGTCAGGAGCTTCTCGTCCGGAAGCACGCCTGCCTCTGAATTCTTGTCTGCTTTGATTAAAACCATGAATCGCATGGTGCTGCCTCCGTTTGGTTGAGTATTAAGAGCCGGGTTTCCACATCGGATCGATCGGTTGAACCATCGGGCGCGTCGTCACCGCCGCCTGTGGCAATATGCCAGTAGTCCGTCATCCCGGGAAACGCCTCGATTGTCCAGCCGAACAACGAACTGTAAAACTTCTTGGCACGCTCGGGCTTGTCCGCCGGGATTTCAAACCAGACCATACGTGGCGTGGTGCGGCTCCCCTTTTCGTCTTTTGGTTTTGCTTGTGGTTTTGTTTTTTGCGCTCATAGTTTTACCCTCTTGGTTGGTCGTTTATCCGATCGATTGGACAACCATCAAAACCTTCCCTCTGCTCACCTCTATCTCCGCATCACTCCATGTATCTGAGTTCCCAACGGTGCGTCCGATTCAGGCTATTCGAAACGTCTGTCGGACAAGGCCGTAGCAAGCGCGGAGACTAAGGCGTACCTTCACGGTGCGTCGCAAGGAGACGTGCAACCGAAAACGCCGCTGGCGGACGTTATCAACAGCCTATCAGCCTCCAGCCATGGCTCCCACGATCAGAAACGGCTCAGCCCCTGTCCCGATCGCGTCAGGCAGCGGCGCATCTGGCGATTCGTGGGATAGGTCCTGCCCACAGATGAAGAACCGAATAAACGGACGGCGTTTTTGGGTGACGTGGTCGCGGATCGTCCCACGCAGCATCGGATAACGCGCTTCCAATGCGTCGAGGACCGCGCGCTGGGTCACTGGATTCCCGACGGCTAACTCGACCTCGCCGTGAATGCGCGCCAATGTTCGCAGATGTGCAGGAAGTATAACTCGGATCATGTGCCGTCACTTTCCTTGAGGTGAGTGATTAGCGCGACTTCCCGCGAGCACTCAAAATGTCCTGCCAGCAAGGCCGCAGCCAAGGAAAGCGCCGGAGGCATAGCCTTGGGCTACGTTGAGGACGCTTTCGAGGCGAGAACGCCGCTGGAGGGCATTTTCAGCACTCGCTACACCAGTGTTTGGACCTCAACAGATAACACCGCCGGAAGATCCCGCACGATCGGCGCCCAACTGTCTCCGCCGTTGGCCGAACCGTACACTTGACCGCCGGTCGTCCCCACGTACAGGCCACAGGGGTCCAGCGAATCGACGGCCATCGCGTCACGCAAGACATTCACATAGCAGTCACGCTGCGGCAGCCCCTTGGTCAAGGCTTCCCACTCATTCCCGCCGGTGCGGCTCCGATAGACGCGCAGCTTGCCGTCAGGAGGGAAATGTTCCGAATCGCTCTTGATAGGCACCACATACACCGTATTCGGTTCATGGGCATGCACCGCGATCGGGAATCCGAAATCGCTCGGCAGGTTGCCGCTGATCTCATGCCATGAGTCGCCGGCATCGTCGCTGCGAAGGACGTCCCAATGTTTCTGCATGAACAACACATTCGGACGTGACGGATGCATGGTAATGCGATGCACACAGTGGCCGACTTCGGCATCCGGATCCGGCAGCTCGTATTGCGACTTGAGTCCACGATTGATCGGCTTCCAGGTCTTGCCGCCATCGTCGGTTCGGAATGCGCCCGCCGCAGAAATGGCAATGAACATCCGATCGGGCTGGCTCTGGTCCAACAGGATGGTGTGCAGGCACATCCCACCGGCACCGGGCTGCCAGAGGTGGCCCTTCGCACTGCGCAGGCCTGGCAGTTCCTTCCAGGTTTCCCCCCCATCCGACGATTTGAAAATCGCTGCATCCTCCGCACCGGCATACACCGTGTCCGGATCGGTCAGCGAGGGCTCCAGGTGCCAGATGCGTTTGAATTCCCAAGGCCGCTGGGTGCCGTCGTAGTGTTGATGAGTGGTCAGCGGCTTGCCGGTTTCCGCCGACCCATCATAGACGAACATGTTACTTGCGCCGTTGGGCATCCCGTCCGTCCCCATCAAATCTTCCGGTTTGGTTCCCGGCGGGTTCCAGGTCTTGCCACCATCATCCGAACGCTGAATCACCTGGCCGAACCAGCTACTGGTCTGCGACGCATACAATCGATTGGGATCAACCGGAGACCCCTTAAGATGGTACAACTCCCAACCGGCAAAATGAGGTCCGCTGACCTCCCACTGCTGGCGCTTCCCGTCCGACGTCAGGATGAATGCGCCCTTCCTAGTCCCGACGAGTACCCGAATCGTGCTCATGCTTTACTCCTTCTGAAAGGTGCGTCCTCATCGCACAGTAAAACGATCTTGCGCCGCTCTTGAATGTCTCAGCAGATCTCTGCAGGCATGTCCTAGTCGTATGAGTAAGAGCAAATCGACATGTACCCGGCCCGATCATCCCTCCGTCTTCGGTGGATGGATTTCTGGATGGCGAACCGAGGGCCGGCAGAGCCTCACGCGGCAACAGGGCTCAGCCGGCGTCTTGGGCCTGACCATGCCGGATGTTATTTCCGGGTGTAAGTGATCTCCATCATCTTCATTTCTTTGCCACCTTTATGGGTGCCGTACATCACAAATGTCTGCGTGTTATTGTCTGAGATCTTCCAGACGGCGCGATGTATCATTTGACCTCCGCCCGCCTCAGCATGTTGACCTTTCAGCGTGATGGTCTTGCCATCGCTGCTTGCCGTGCCTTCCATCGAAAAGATCCCCGTACCCATGGTGTCGATCCAGGTCGTGACATATTTCTTGCGAAGATTGTCGTAGCCATCGATCCCAACCCCGGAGAAGGGTTGTCCCATCATTTCGCCAGTGAACTCTTGCTGGAGAAAACGCCCGTCCAGCAAGACCTTCATTTCAGCGGTGCCTGCGGACTCCATCGGTGGCTTATTGGGGTCCATCCAGGATTTGGTGTTGGTGGTCCAGCTACCAGCCAAGCCGGCGAGTTGCTTGTGTGGCTCGCCGGGCGTCGCCAGTTTTTTGTACGTCTCCATCATCGCCTGCAT
>JBDTWG010000320.1:0-4424 GCA_040006855.1 Nitrospira sp. | reverse complement strand
CTGGGCAAATCCATCGCCCGCGCGCTGGGCCGCGAGTTCGTCCGCATCAGTTTAGGAGGCGTGCGGGACGAGGCCGAAATCCGTGGTCACCGCAGGACCTATGTCGGCGCGCTGCCGGGGCGGATTATCCAAGGGATGAAACAAGCCGGTACGAGCAATCCCGTCTTCATGCTCGACGAAGTCGATAAAGTCGGCATGGATTTTCGTGGCGATCCCTCGGCCGCCTTGCTGGAAGTGTTGGATCCGGAACAGAACAGCACGTTCACCGACCATTATCTCGGGGTGCCATTCGATTTGACGGAAGTCATGTTCGTTACCACGGCGAACCTGATGGACCCCATCCTGCCGGCCCTGCGGGATCGTATGGAAGTCATCGACATTCCGGGGTACACAGAAGAAGAAAAACTCGGCATCGCGCAGAAATACCTCTTTCCCCGACAGATGAACGAGCACGGCATCACCGAGAAACACATACGCGTCCAAGAGGCGACGATTCGCCACATTATCTCGCACTACACACGCGAGGCCGGGGTCCGCAATCTGGAACGCGAGATCGCCAACCTCATGCGGAAAGTGGCCAAGAAGGTCGCCGAGGGCAAAACGCAGTGCCACACCATCGACCAGACCAACCTGAACAAGTTTTTGGGAGTGGCGAAATTCGTCCCCGAGGCGGAACTCGAAAAAGATGAGATCGGCGTTGCCACCGGGCTGGCATGGACTGAAAGCGGCGGCGATGTGTTGTACATCGAAGCCACGGTGATGAAAGGCAAAGGTCAGCTGACCCTCACCGGGCATCTCGGCGATGTCATGAAGGAATCGGCGCAGGCGGCGCTCAGTTATGTGCGATCGCGGGAGAAGACGCTCGGGATCAATCCCGACATCTTTGCCAAAAACGACATTCACATCCATGTGCCGGCCGGCGCGACACCCAAGGACGGCCCCTCTGCCGGCATTACCATGGCCACTGCGATCGCTTCGGCCCTGGCACAGATTCCCGTACGCCGTGATCTCGCCATGACCGGAGAAATCACCTTGCGTGGACGCGTGTTGCCGATCGGAGGCCTGAAGGAAAAAATCCTCGCCGCAAAACGAGCCAAACTCGCGACCGTCGTCCTTCCGAAACGGAATAAGAAGGACCTTGAGGAAATCCCTAAACATCTGCTCAAAGGCATTGAACTGATCTTCGTCGATACAGTGGACGACGTCATCAAGGCGGCCCTACGCCGACCGGCATCGCGCAAGCCGGTTGCAGCGGCACCGAAGACTCCGCAGAAAAAAGCGGGACGGGTTCCCTTGTCGAAGCGAGCGGCCGCGTCACCGCGGAGAAGTTTCCACCTTCCGGCAGCCTCTCCGGCGTTCTCCCTCTAACATGCCACCAGGCCGATCTCGTCGGACCAGCCCGGTCAACAGCGAATTCGGGCTGATCCGGCTCCTGCAGGCCCAGGTAGCCAAGCCAGACCGCCAGGTGTTCAAAGGGATCGGCGACGACACCGCCATCCTCAAAACCTCGGCCTCCGAATGGACGCTGATCACGACGGATCTCCTGACTGAGGGTATACACTTCCATCCAGCTTTTTCCTCCTTCGAAGATATCGGGTACCGGGCCGCGATCGCGAACCTGAGTGATATCGCCGCCATGGGTGGTACCCCCCGCTTCATGCTCGTCGCGATTGCTATTCCGCCGACCTGCTCGATAGGACAGATTCAACGACTCTACCGCGGCATGATGCAGGCGGCGCGCCCCTATCGCCTGTCGCTCGTTGGGGGGGACACATCGGCCTCTCAACGCGGACTGTTTCTCAGCATCACGCTCACCGGCACCGTGAAACCTGGTCAGGCCTTGCTGCGAAGCGGTGCCCGAGTCGGCGATCGCCTCTATGTCACCGGGACATTGGGCGACTCTCATGCGGGCCTTGGACTCTTGATGCAATCAGGGCACGTGCCTCACGCGCCCTTGAAACCGACGCACCGCCGGTTTCTGCTGGCTCGGCACCACCGGCCTTCTGCCCGCGTGGCAGAAGGTTTGTGGCTCGTCAAGCACGGCCTCGCCACCGCCGCGATTGATGTGTCCGACGGGCTGAGCGGTGATCTTCGGCATCTCTGTGAAGAGAGCGGCGTCGGCGCAGACATCGTGGAACCCTCGCTCCCGCTCTCGCCGGCTTGTCGAGCCTATGCCATGACGCACCATCTCGATGCGCGGCAGATTGCCTTACAGGGCGGGGAGGATTACGAGTTGCTGTTCACGGTTCCCCTCAGCCAGCAACCACGGTTGCAGCGGCTGGCAGCCAGAACCACGTTTCGTTTTACCTGTATCGGCGCGATCACTTCCCAACGGTTCGGCCTTCGAGTGCGGAAAGCCGACGGTACGGCCGACGTCCTCTCGAACACGAGTTACGAACACTTTCTCAGACCGTCCCCCTAGCAGCTGGAACAGATCGCCTATGGCAGACGTTCGGTCGCTTTTCCGACAAATTCTTCATCTTCGCGAAACGCCACACCGCACCGCCTTAGCCTTCGCAGTCGGTGTGGTCATCGGCTTTTCTCCGGCGTACGGTCTCCACATGCTGATGGTGGGATTCTGCGCCTGGGCGTTCGGGTTGAATCTGATCGCACTACTGGCCGGCGCGTTTCTCAACAATCCTTGGACCCTCATCCCCGTTCTCGGGGGAACCTATTGGACCGGAGCCACATTGTTGGGCATCCATGAGTTTCCGTCCTTCGATTGGAGCGACCTGACCTTCACGGGGATCTATCATCAAGTGATGCCCTATGCTTGGCCGTTTTTCGTCGGCGGGATGGTCCTGAGTATCGTCGGCGGCCTGTTGTCCTATCCTGTCGCGTACGCATTAATTTCCAAGTATCGTCAGAGCAGGCCAATCGCAGGGCATGAACCATTGCCCCCTCCGCCAAGCCTGCGCTAAGATCCGTTCATCACGATCGTCACATGAAATTACCCCCCGCAAATCCTCCAGCGCCCTATGACGGGTCGGCACTCATCGCTGATCCCATCCATGAATACGTCTCGTTCACCGTTCCTTATGCGACACTGGATCCCGGAGAACGCACCGAAAAAGATTTGATCGATTCTCCCTGGGTCCAGCGGTTGCGATATATCTATCAATTGCAGAGCGCCCGATGGGTATACCCCTCGGCAGAACATACGCGCTTTGTGCACTCGCTCGGCACCATGCACGTGGCAGGCCGGTTTGCGCGTCATCTCTATCCCTTCTTGCAGAAGGCCGTGCCCGACGTCCCCTCGGCGGCCTTCGTCGAAGAATTCCTGCGGATCACGGCACTGGTCCACGACATCGGGCATGGGCCCTTCTGTCATTTCTTCGACGATAACTACCTGCACGGGTTTGGCCTCTCGCATGAAAAGCTCGGCCAAATCATTGTGCGCGAACATCTGGGACCGCTCATCAAAAAAATCCGCCGCAGTCCGTCCGGTCCGTTCGCGCGCGGTGAAGAACTGAATCCGGATCTGATCGCGCATGTCATCTTGAAGGAGAAGGGCAAGGACAACTCCCGGATTCCACGCTGGATCAACTTCCTCCAACCGGTGATTTCAGGCAGTTACACCGCCGACAATCTGGACTATGTCCTGCGCGACGCCTACATGTGCGGCGTCGCGGTGGGCCCGGTCGACTTGACCCGGTTGATTCACTACAGCATCATCACCGACAGGGGTTTCACAATTCACAAGACCGGCTTGCCGGCCCTGCACATGTTCCTGAACACGAGAATGTATCTTTACTCCAATGTGTACTATCACCGGACGACTCGAGCCATCGACATTCACCTGCGGGACATCTTCGGGGATACCATGAAGCTGCTGTTCCCATCCAATCCGGCCACACACATGGACGAGTACCTGACGTTGACGGACTGGTCGCTGTTGGAAGATGTTCGGCGATGGAAAAAGGCCGGCCGGAGCAACCTGCGTCGCCTGCATCACGAATGGGCCCACATTCTCGGCCGAGATGTGAAATGGAAAATGGCCTATAGCACGGTGCTCAAGGAAAAGGGCATCGAGCGGGGCATGGATTTCCCCAGCCATGAACAGTTCCGCGAACACATACAGAACGCCCTACCGGCGAAGTTACAGTCACTGCCCTTCCGCGTCGATATGGCGCCGCTCGATCCGCGTCCAGACCCCAAGGACACACGTGGCATTCCCCTCCTGGTCTACGATCCCAGCACCCAGGGTCTGTCGACGGAGCCGTTGGAGGAATTGTTGGATTTGCTTCCCACCCGCCTCGTGCAATTCCGCATTTATGCACTCGACCATGAGCAAGACGCCGCCCTTTCGAAAGCCGCCGCAACCGTTTTGAATAAGACTGCCTCCAGCATCGAAACGAGTTTCTGACCGATTGCCGCCGATCGCCCGGCAAGGACCTCTAGGCGGCGAGACAATCACCTGTCAC
>JBDTWG010000319.1:0-4441 GCA_040006855.1 Nitrospira sp. | reverse complement strand
TGGCTTGTGACTTGACGTAGCCGAACACGACATCGCGCCGTGCGACTATTCCGACGAGGGTGTTTCCCCTCACCACTGGCACACGGATAAGGTGGCGCTCCTGGAGAAGGTGGATCAAATTCATCAGCGACATGTCTTCTGTCGCCGTCACAACATCACGGGTCATGATCTCCGATACCGCGACCTTTCGGAGGTCCTTGTTTTGTTCGAGCGCTTTCAAGAGATCGAATTCCGTCACCAACCCTCGTAAGGTCCCATCTGGATCTGCCACCGGCACGCTGCCGAAGTGATGCTCGCTCAAGAGCTCTGCGACTGCCATGACACTCGACGTTGGGCTGACCTTCACGACATCCTCTTCCATGATTTGACGAACGACCAGCGTCTTCGGGTCACAGCCATGGACGAAATATTCTATAGCTCTCATACAACACTCCCTCTTCCTCCCCAACGGGGGCGCCTGTGACACCAGGTGTAGATGCCGCCTCTTCAAAGAGAACATGAGCAAACCCAATGCCAATATATGCTTGCCTATCGCGGCTGTAACTAGTAGAGGACCAGCCCGGCTATTGGAATCCGATCATGAAGGGAAGCCACGGAAATATTGAGAATTGTGGGAGTCGTTCCCCGCGATGTCGGCGCACGGTCAATCAGGCCATCATATCGTCATCGGAGGGCAGGGCGGCAACTGTGGAGATTTGCGCCAGGTCCGGGCGCAGTGCTGCAGAATTCTTCCGCAGCAGGGTCCCAACATTACACCGGGACTCGAGAAAAACGGCGTTTCGCGAGCATTGCGACTGCACGTCTCGTGGCACGCCTGTTGCCCCTCTTCGAATCGATGCGGAGGAGGAGCACTCCTAACGAGCCTGACATACGGAGCAGAATTTCACCCACAGCGTCCTAGAGGTGTGACGCCTCACACTGCAGGAGGTTATCATGGCGCGCGCATCCACCATCGTCCTATTGATCAACATGGTTATCGGCTTGCTGTTGATGGCTTGTGCGCCTCCGACACCGAAAGTCGACCCACCACGAGTCTCTCAAGCCATAGAAAGAGCATTGCCTTTCGCTGCGAACGGTGCGGATAGGATTCTTTCGGCATATTGCTTCAACGTGAGACGGGCATCCTAAGTCGCCATGGGTAAGCGCATCGTGATCATTCAAGGGCATCCAGATTCCCAGAGAGGGCACTTCTGCCATGCGCTGGCGGATGAGTATGCGAAGGGCTGTGAGGATGGGGGACATGAGGTGAGACGCATCGATGTTGCCCAGCTCGAATTTCCGCTCCTGCGCACGAAAGAAGAGTTTGAAAAGGGCGCACCGCCGGCTTCGATTGTGCAGGCGCAGAGCGCCGTTGAATGGGCCAATCATCTGGTCATTCTTTATCCGCTCTGGCTTGGTTCGATGCCGGCCCTGCTCAAGGCCTTCTTTGAGCAGGTGTTTCGCCCCGGCTTTGCATTCGAGTATGGCCAGGCTGGCCGCCTGCCGAAGAAACGCCTCATCGGTAAGTCTGCCCGCATTGTCGTGACCATGGGCATGCCCGCGTTTGTTTACCGCTGGGTTTTCCTGGCCCACAGCCTCAAGAGCCTCCAGCGCAACATTCTTGGCTTCTGCGGCATCAGGCCGACGAGAGTCACCTTGATCGGACGGGTAGAGGGAATGAATGAGGAGCAGCGAATGAGATGGCTGGATGAAATGAGGGGGTTGGGGGATGTGGGGAAGTGAGGGGAGCTTGATGGGTTTCGTTTGCTCGCAGAACCTCATGATAAAGCGGTGGTCGATCGACGCAGGTGGTGAGAGCCGCCCTCACAGGTGAGACCTAGTCCCGTCGCTGCGGTGTGGGAGAAGGGGTGAAAGGGTAAGGAGCAAGCTTGGAGGGAGCATTCAAGGTGGATGGTAGCGATGATAGAAGGGGTTAGTAGATGGGTGATCAGTATGTCTTGTCCGTTTATTTTCCTTTTCGGGTTATCTGGTTGTTCGACGGAAGGCAACTTGGGCATGATCACAAGAATCTCGGCGAACGTCTCGAATTTTCTTCACATGGGTCAAGCGTATGAGGAGCAGGGTCCCGTAAAGGGAAGAGTCTGCCACTACCATATCCTGCTCATTCGGTTTGGGGATTCCGACATATCTGTCGCTCTTGATGATGCGCTAGCCGACGGCGGCTCTGATGCAATCATGCAGACCACCACTTCGAAGTGGTTTGCGGGGTTGCCGCTTCCGCTCATTCGGAGTCTGTTTGATGTGTCCTGTACGACCGTGACTGGTACCGCCATTAAGGTTATGACCTCCAATTCCGCGGCATCACCATGACGCATGCAAACCGCCAGGCAGAAGGGCGACACAGTAGTTGCGCGGGATGGGCGCCAATTATTGCAATTGCTGCACTATGTGGTTGCGGATCATCTCCGACCACGGGACATCTGGGACTGGTAATAAGGAACAACCTGGATTCCACCTTGCTACTCAAGGCCGGTCACCAAATACCGCGATTGAGGACAGATCTCCGGGACAGTCTGCGACAGTTCCTATTCCAAGGAAAGATTGCCTTCCGATAATTTCGCCAAGGCTGTTGAAACGGCCATGGGCACAGACGCCTTGATCGCCTTGATGGATGTCTCGACTGCCACGCATCGTGGAAACTATTTTCCTATTTGGCTACCCATACCTATCCCTCTCCCGATCCCTGGGGCGACGGCAGTGGAGTTGCCCGAAGTCATAGGTTGCACATCTGTGTCGGGTACCGCGATCGAGTTCATTGTGTCACCGGATTGTACCCCTGGTGCAGTCCATCAAGAGGGGCGGCCTACCTGGCTTAGATCGGGCGCTTCGCATGAGGACGACGAAGGACTGACGACCGTTACATCATGGCAACTCACGTTGAAGTGGGAACGGGCCCCGCCATGTTGGAGGGAAGTCACATACGATCTAATTGTATGGCGCGGGGAACCCGGCGGGCGCAGCGGTGAGCCACAAGTCATCGTCTACGAGCGACAAGGGTTGACCCATCGCTGCGTTGAGCTAATCGAGACAGTTCTGGAACCCGGGACCCATTACCTGTGGGCAGTGAGGGCGCATTTCAAGCTTAATCGAGAGACACAGGTTTCTCCTTGGACCTATGAAATCGGGGTGGGGGCGTCGGATGAGCCCCACTACTATCATTTTTTGACGCCGGCCGCGCTTGCCTCACCGTAGGGATGGGAAGGTGTGATGGTTGGTGCTGCTCGCGAATGGTTGAGAGGTTGATTCATGAACAATGTCCGTCCCGTTCATCTATAGCAACGCCTCTGCGACCGAGGTTCGGCGATCTGAAGGTGAGATAGAGCGATCAGATAAAGCGGGAGCTGTAGAGATGCGGCATGAGAGACGGGAGCCGGCGAGTAAGACAATTAAGATTTCAGCGAGGAGGATTGCGTATGTCGCGAATCAAAGACCTCAGAGGATCGATCGAAAAAAGCATAGACGCGTTGGAGCATCAGGCTTTGGCGTTGGAAGCGCAGCTCGCACAGAGCAAAGATCAGGCGATAGAGCGGTTGGAGCAGGGCAAGCAGCGGCTGCGCGACGTGGTGAGAGCTGTGCAAACCAACGTGGAGAAGTCGAAGGAAATCGCGGGGCATGTGAAGGCCGACGTGCAGACCACGCTCGACCATCTTCAGGTGCAGTTGGCCCTGGGCAAAGCAGATGCGCGCGATACGTTAGAGGAGCACCGCGCGAAGATTTTCAAGGCCCTGAGCGAATTCGAATCCATCGCGGATCAGAAATTGACGGGGGCGGCATTCGAGTCGGGGAGGATCTGGGAAGATCTTATGGGACAGGCGAGCACCCTCGAAGCGGAGTTCGAAGCTCTCAGGCACCGTTTCGTGGCTGAGAGTTCGCAGCAGCCCAATATGGTTGAGGCAAAGAAACAGGAGCTGCTTCAGAAACTGCAGGCCTACAAAGACGATCTCAGGGTGAAACGCCAGATGGTACGAGCCAGAGCCGACACGTTTGAGATTGATTTAAGAGAGGGGTTGGAGCAGATCAGGATGGCGTTTCGAAGACTGTTTGAGTAATCGGGGCTGTTCCTGAACGACCTCGCCCTCCTTCATAGTCTCGAAACCCACTCACCTGCATTCAACGCGGTCGGACAACCAGCATGCGCCCGGACTGAGCGGCAGCAGGGGCAAGGGCCTTTAGGCCAAGCTCACGGTTGCCGCTGTATGTGGTGCGCAACGCGTCCGTGGCGCGGAGTGCTGTCGCGTATCTTTCCCGATGCAGGGGGAGGACAAAGAGATACGGCTCATCAGGAAGCGGGGGAGGTGATTGAGATGCTGACGAATGAAGGAATTGGCTCACTCATGGCGGGCCACGGGTTGCGGCTTACGAGCTTTCGGTAAAGCCGCATCGGCAAACATCTCGTCGCGAATCTGGGCAAGGGCCTGTCCCAACGCGCGATTGAGGCGGT
>JBDTWG010000318.1:0-4481 GCA_040006855.1 Nitrospira sp. | reverse complement strand
AATCGGCACAGAACTATGTCCGATATTCCCGCCAGTATCTCTTTGGACCCGATAAGACCCGTCCTGGATTTTGGGTCTAAGCTCACGCGCACTGTCAGAATCGGCTACCACGCGAGCGGCCCCTCATCCGATCCGTACCAGACAAATAGGATCGCCGACGGTAGGCGACGCGAACATCCGCCGGTCAATGCGATAGCGGATTCCCTTTCGATGGCACCATTCCGCGACCCACACCGCTTCTTCAACTGTCGTCGTCACCAATCCCGGCACCGTCAATCGGCTAAGACAGCGATCGACGAGTGTGGCAACCGTACGTTGTTGCGGTAAGAATTTGCGCGCGTCGAAGGTGACTGGGTTGGCACGACCGTACGACAGGGTTGATAGTTCCGGAAAGCGCTCCGGATCGTTCAAGACACTGACCAACCACAGATGATCGACCCTGTCTTTGACCGAACCGGCGTCTCGATGCTGAAATCGTATCGGGAGTCCCGCACAGGCACGATTCAGGACTAACACTTCCTTCTTTCGCAGATTGCAGGCCACGACACGCCGCTCGAGATCGAGACATTCCATGGCCACGAGCGGAATCTCCGCCACCCCAGCCCCCACATAGAGACTGGCTCCGTCTGGAGCGAGTCGAGGCAGGAGCGCGCTCGCGAGCTTCATGCCCAGACGCTGACAAAGACCCCGTTTCGCCGCCCAGAATTCATCACCGCCTTCGTCGCAATAGATCGGGCCCAGCCGCCCATAATCGAGACGCTCAAAGATCTCCTTGATCGCCCGCCGCGTGGCAGAGCGAACCGTCATCGTCTTACGTGGCATAATCGTTCATTCCAGCCAGCTGCTTGGCCGACGCCACCAAACCGTGAGCGACCTGACTCATGAAGTCCAGGTTCAAGGTGTCGAGCGTATCACCCGGCTGGTGGTAATGATTTCTAAAATTCGCCGTGTCGGTCACCATCACCGCAGGGAACCCCTGATCCCAAAACGTCGCATGATCGCTCCGTCTCGTATCGGGCAAGAGTGCACCATTCCCTGGAACCACTAGCGGCACCACAGGAACATGGGTCTTCATGGCCCGTGCGACGGTACTCGTCAAAGCCTCGGACGCGTCATTGCCAATGACGGCCAGGAAATTGCCGACCGTGGGCACAGCCACCGGGACGCGAGGAGGAGCCTGTTGCGTTCCTTCTTCTGATCGCGCATACCCCACACATTCCAGAATGATCGCCCCCGCGAGCGTCTCTTTCTGCTGGCGCAGCATGGCCGTATAGGCCGAACTCCCCAGCAGCCCGTCCTCCTCGAGACAGAACGCCACAAAGCGGATCGGTCGTACGAGCGAGACGCCGCTGAGGGACTGAGCCGTTTCAAGCAACACCGCCAATGCGCTCGCATTATCATCGGCTCCCGGCGAGCCTGGAACCGTATCGTAATGCGCTCCGATCAGCAGCGGGGGAAGACAGGAAGAATTGGAGGCCGAGTCCAGCGTCGCGATAACATTCCGATACGTCCCATCCAAGGCCACGAAGCAATGGTGAGTGACTCGACAACCCATCGCCTCGAACCTGTCCGCCATGTACATTTCAACGGCGACGAGATGATCGGGAGTCGTCAGAGGGTGCCGTTCTCCGACCAGTGCCTGAAGGTGGGTGAGGAGCCGCAGGGTCACAGGTTACGCAACAATCTCGGTCCCGATACCCTTGTGGGTAAAAATTTCCAGCAGAATGGCATGGGGCACGCGGCCATCGATGATATGCGCTTTGCCCACACCGTCGGCCAGGGCATCCAGACAGGCATGCACCTTCGGCAGCATCCCTTCGCTGATGGTCCCGCGCTTGACCATCCGCTGCACATCCTTGCGCGACACCGTCGACAGGTGACGGCCATTGGCATCACGGATGCCCTTTACGTCGGTCAACATCACGAGTTTCTCAGCCTTCAGTGCCGCCGCAATGGCGCCTGCCACGAGATCCGCATTGATGTTATACGTATTGCCCTCTCGATCGGTTCCAATCGGCGCGATGACGGGAATGTAGTTGTCTGCTTGCAGCTTCAAGAGGAGCGTGGGATCGATCGACTTCACGTCACCGACAAATCCAAAATCAGCGTCCGACTCGCCAGCCTCGAGATCTTTCTCGATGCTCTCCGCCCAGGCCCTCGCCGTCAACGGCTTGGTCAACATCAACCCGCCATCTTTGCCACTGAGTCCGACCGCCTGGCCGCCGTGCCGGTTCAGCAGATCGACAATTTCCATGTTGATCCGGCCAGCCAGCACCATCTCGACAATTTCCATCGTGGCGGCATCCGTCACCCGCACCCCGTGGCGGAACTTCGCCTCCATGCCGAGCCGATCCAGCATTTGATCGATTTGAGGGCCTCCGCCATGCACGATGACCGGATTCAATCCGACGTATTTCAACAATACGACGTTTTGCGCAAAACGCTCCTTGAGCGAGGCATCCGTCATCGCGTGCCCGCCGTACTTGATTACGACGGTCTTGCCCTTAAAGGTGCGAATATAGGGCAGCGCCTCAATCAACACGTCGGCTTTCTTAATCAGTTTGTTCATGCTTCGTCCCTCGCTCTCGCTGCCACCTACAGAATATAGCGGCTCAGGTCTTGATCCTTCACAATGTTCTGCAAGCGCTCACGCACATAGCCGGCATCCACGACAATGCTCTTCGGTTGCATCTCAGATCCCTCGAACGACACCTGTTCGAGCAACCGTTCCATGATCGTAAACAGACGACGCGCCCCGATGTTTTCCGTGCGCTCGTTGACCTGAACCGCCGTCGCCGCGATCTCCGCGAGCCCGTCCTCCGTGAACTCAACCGTGAGACCTTCCGTCGCCATCAAAGCCTGATACTGGCGGACCAACGCGCCCCGGGGCTCGGTCAAGATCCGTACAAAGTCCCCTTGAGTGAGAGGTGCCAGCTCGACACGAATGGGAAACCGGCCCTGCAGTTCAGGGATTAAATCGGACGGTTTAGCGACATGAAACGCACCGGCGGCGATGAACAGAATATGGTCCGTCTGGACCGCGCCATGTTTGGTACTGACGGTGGAGCCTTCCACAATCGGCAGCAGATCTCGCTGTACCCCTTCACGTGATACATCCGGTCCCATCGTGCGTTCTCGACCGGCGATTTTGTCGATCTCATCCAGAAAGACGATGCCGGTCTGTTCGACTTTCGCAATGGCCTCCCGGACCACTTCATCCATATCGATAAGTTTTTGCGCTTCTTCCTGGGTGAGATGCTTCAGCGCATCCGGCACTTTCATCACTCGTTTCTTTCTCTTCCCTTGAAACATGCCGCCCAGCATGTCGCGCAGATTCCCTTCAAGGTCCTCCATGCCACCCGCATTGGAAATGACGCCGAGAGGCAACGTTCGCTCCTTCACCTCTACTTCCACAGATCGCTGATCCAGCTTACCTTCACGCAGTTGAAGCCGGAGCTTCGATCGCGTGGCATCCGACGATTCCGCCGCCTCCGAATGTTCTGCTCGCTGGCTCGAGTGATCGAATCCGGGTGGAGTGGGTCGCGGAGGAGCACCAGGCAACAGGAGATCGAGAATGCGCTCCTCTCCAAGCCGCGAGGCTTTCTCTTGGACATCTTCCAGATGCTTCGTCTTTACCAAATTGATCGCCAGCTCAGTGAGATCCCGAATGATCGACTCGACATCCCGTCCGACATACCCGACTTCCGTAAACTTTGACGCCTCCACCTTGATGAACGGCGCTTCGGCAAGTTTCGCCAACCGTCTGGCAATTTCGGTTTTCCCCACGCCGGTCGGCCCGATCATGATGATGTTCTTCGGCATGACCTCGTCGCGCAGTTCTGGAGGCAACTGTTGCCGACGCCAGCGGTTTCGAAGCGCAATCGCCACCATGCGCTTGGCATCGTGTTGGCCGATCACGTACCGATCCAACGCTTCAACGATCTGCCGAGGCGTGAGACTATTCACATTCACAGGATGGGGTATGGGTTCAGTCGTCATGGTCAGTCGATCCTAACGGGAGAGCGATTCGATCACAATCTGTTGATTGGTATAAATGTCGATCCCACCGGCAATCATCAGCGATTCGCGAACCACCTGTTCGGCAACCAATTCGGAATGTGCCAACAATGCGCGTGCGGCGGCTAACGCATAGGGGCCGCCTGACCCAATCGCCAGAATGCCGTCTTCCGGCTCGACCACATCGCCGGTTCCGGAAAGGATGAACGAGTGATCGAGATCAGCCACCGCCAGCAGCGCCTCAAGGCGCCTCAACACGCGATCGGTCCGCCAGTCTTTCGCCAGTTCCACGGCGGCCCTGGTGAGATTGCCGCGATACTCCGCCAATTTAGCCTCGAATTTTTCAAAGAGGGTGAAGGCATCGGCCGTCGCGCCGGCAAACCCTGCCAAGACCGCATCTCCATGCATCCGCCGCATTTTCTTGGCGTTGTGTTTCATCACGGTCGTGCCGACCGTGACCTGTC
>JBDTWG010000317.1:0-4507 GCA_040006855.1 Nitrospira sp. | reverse complement strand
CTCTCTAGCGCCGTTCGAAGTATCCTTCGGGTATCGCCGTCTCAATTACAAAAAGGACGATATCGATCTGTTGATGCCGGGGTTGACGATTTTCCTGCCGTTTAATCTGTGGCTGACTGAGAAGATCTATCTGATCCCAAACACGGGAGCCGTGACGCTCTCCTCGCAACTGACCTGGCGGCCGACGGACCGGGTGCAGTTCTTCGCCTCAGGCTCGTTCGGCACGTCGGGTGAACGGATTGTCGCGGCGCAGGACTTTACTCGAGTTGGAAGCCGAACGCTTCAGGGAGGTGTGACCTTTCCCATCACGGAGCAATTTTCGGCTGAGGCATCGGGCTACTACGAGGACCGTGGGTTTCTCTATGTTCGTCGTGGCGGCAATCTGAGTGTGATTTATCACTGGTAGAAGCATGCAACGATCCACGGCCCTACGTCTTACCGGCATCGCTCTCTTGTTTCTTTCGATCGTGATCGGAGGGGCCATCTTCTTTGGGCCGAGGCCAGGGCATCCTCCTGAAATTCACGAGCAAGATTTGTATCGCTTTCCGGGTGTTTCTGGCCCGAGCCATGTGACGGTCGTGCCACCGCCAGCCCCGGCCTCCTGGACGACCTATGAACAGGGCTCACAGAGTCGCCTGGCGATTCTGCTCACCGATCCCGACTCCTCATGGCTCGGGTTGGCACATGGGTTGAAATCAATCGGCATTCCGTTTCGCATCACTCGTGATGTCCATGAAGCATTGTCGCATCGAGTCGTGTTGGTCTATCCGATGATCTCCGGAAAGGTGCTGACTCCCGAGGCGCTTCAGGCGTTGGCGACGTTTCCCAAGAGGGGGGGCACCTTGATTGGAGTGCAAGTGCTGGGTGGCGGACTGAACCAGGTCTTTGGTTTTCGCGACGTAATCGCCTCGCGCCAGCGTTATGACATGCGGTTGGCGGCGTCTGATCCCTTGTTGGCGGAACTGACTGATCCCGGTGAGCGACAGTTGCGGATCGGCATTCGGGACAAGGGCCTCGACGTGATGGGCACCTATGGCTATACCGAAAGCACGACCCCGCTGGCTCTGTTTGACGACGGCACCGCGGCCATCACGCAGACGACCTACGGCCGTGGTCGGGCCTATGCGATCGGATTGGATCTCGGATTTCTGCTTCTCAAGGGATATAACAATCGCGGCGAGGAACTCGTTCAAACGTACGACAATCAGTTCGACCCCACCTTGGACGTCTGGCTGCGTCTGTTGAAATCGCTCTATCGTGCGACCGAGGAACGCGCCGTGACATTGGGGACCGTCCCCTTTGGGAAGTCGCTGTCCGTGATGCTCACGCACGATGTGGACTTCACGCAGTCCATTCGCAACGCGGTCGACTATGCGGAGTACGAGAAAAGTCAGGGCCTGGTCGGCACCTATTTCATCCAGGTGAAATATATTCGCGACTACAATGATGACATCTTTTTCAACGACGAGGGCGTGCGCTATCTCAAGCGCCTTGCGGAATTGGGAATGGAGCTGGGAAGTCATACGATCGCCCATTCGAAGGTCTTCAGTCGATTTCCCATGGGGACTGGGCGCGAGGCGTACCCCTCCTATGCGCCGTTTGTGAAGGATCGCCTGACCGCATTCAATGCGAGCATTCTTGGAGAGTTGCGCGTCAGCAAGTTTTTGATCGACCATTTTTCAGGACAGTCGATCGTCTCCTTCCGGCCAGGCGAGCTGTCCAATCCCTTCAGCCTTCCCCAAGCGTTGCTGGCGACGGGATTTAAGTATAGTTCGACGGCGACCGCGAACAATTCGCTCACTCATTTGCCGTATCAATTGACCTATGATCGACTGACGGACAGTGAGGTCGATATCTTCGAGTTTCCCGTGACGATTGAAGACGAAGAACTCCCGAAGCTGGGGGACCGCCTTCCGCAGGCCCTCGAAATAGCCCGCCGAATCAGTCGGTATGGCGGTTCGATGGTGGTGCTCATTCACCCGAACATCCTGGACCACAAGCTAGCCTTCGAAAAGGGATTCGTGGAGGGAGTGCGACCCTATGCCTGGTTTGGTTCGGTAGGAGAGTTCGGCCGATGGTGGGTGGCACGCAACCAGGTCCAGATCGACGTCGCGCGCGATACGGCTACCATGCGCGTCACTCTGACGGCTCCTCAACCGGTGGCCGGACTGACAATCGAGGTCCCCGAAGGCTGGAAGCTCACTTCATCCGTCTCCTCTCCCAAAGGTACCGAGCAACGGGGGACAGTCGTGATGTTTCCAGAACTGCAAGGCACGCAGAAGGTTCAATTTACCCGTAGCGTGACATCGAGGGCGCCGCACCTGCCCTCAGCATTGCCTGCTCCTCGCCGCTCATAATTCCTCTCGTTCTGCCTACCATGGATGCGATCACAGTACGCAGGCTGTGAAGGGTCATGAGCATCGCCGTGCAGTGATGATCGGAGCCAGGGTGGCCGAGGGAGATCTAGGGCCTTTGTGAATGGGGCGCGAGGGCAGGAGTTGGAGCGGTTTTCCCAACATTTGTTTGGGCCATGAACGGCAAGAGATGTTCGTGCGATTCTATCGTCGAGAGCGCGCCGCACAGTTCGGTTAATTTTTCTGGCGTCATCCATGGGAGATTTGAGAGAGCTTCCGCCGCCCGATAGCGCACCCACCAGTGACCATCATCGAGTAATCGAATCAGTCGAGATTCATCCTCTTCAACCCCCATCTTGCCGAGCGCCGAGGCGGCCTGGAGTCGCACGTACCAGGTCGGATGAGTCAGATGCTCACGGACCGTCGTGACATCTCTCGGGTCGCTGCATTGACCGAAGAGAAATAAACAGGCAGAGAGCACGTCATCCGAGGGAGGACGCTCCCGAAGGAGTGTTCGTAACGACGGAAGCCCCCGTGAGCTGCGCGTTGCGGCGAGATGGCGGATCAGGCGCGCAGCGATGTCGGGTGGGGCTTGGGTGGCGGCCTTGGCGATGGTTTCAGCCGCGAGGTCCGCGCCCACGGCCTCGAACATGGCGACGACCTTGAGCGGAGACCAGTCTTTCCGATGGCTCATCACGGGGATGAGCAGAGGGATGGCTGCCTGAGCGTCGATGTTCAGCAGGGCCTTGGCGGCAACCAAGGACAGGAACGCGTTATCGTGCTGTAACGTGGCGGCGAGCTCGTTCCAGATGGACCGTTCTTGAAGATGGCCCAGCGTGACAATCGCCAGGAGGCGTCGGCGCAGGAGTCTGGCTCGCAAGAGTCGTTTGGCGAACTGGTCGGTCCCCATCCTCCGCGCGAGTTCGTTCAGCTGTGCGCGGGCATCCCCGCGAATCGATTCAAAGCAATGATTCCACAAATAGAGAAAGACCACATGGTCGCGAGGCTTAAGCGGGGGAAGGGTGTCGGGTATCTCCACGACACATTGGGCGAGCAAGGGCCGCCAGGTCTCGGTGACCCGCTGTCGTCGTCGTTCCTTGGCAAGCCGCACGTATCTGAGGAGAAGGATAGACACCAGGAGGAGCACGACGGCCGTATAAATGCAGAGAACGGCAATGCTGCCGACCCGGAGCGTCAGATCGGAATGATTCACGGCAAGCACGCGCGCATCCTCTCGGGAATCGCTACGCCGACGGGCCTAAAAAACGCTTGAGCCTGGTCGTGAGCTCGCGCGGATTAAATGGTTTGAGCATATAGTCGTTGGCCCCGTTCTCAAGGGCTCTTTTGATGTCGTGCTCGCTCCCGTCGGCTGTCAACATCACGATGGGCACTTTCTCCCATTCTACTTTGCTTCTAATGTAGGTGAGTACTTGGAGGCCACTCAGAAAGGGGAGCATCACGTCCAATAATACGATGTCCGGAAGCGGCATGGTGTCGACCAGTTCCTGCGCATTTCGGCCATCCTTGGCGTGGACCACCCGGTAGTTGGCTCGCTCCAAGAGAAACCTTAACAGGCTGGCGGTATCCTCCTCATCTTCAACCATTAAGACTTTTGGTTTATAGTTCGCGGTCAGTTCCATTCGAGCGCTCCTTGGTCACGAGATCCCTTGGTGGTGAGGGCCCTCATATCAATCGGACTTCCATGTGGGGAGCATGCATCAGTAAGCGGTTCAGCCTTGTGGCCAGCCTGGTCGGACTCACGGGTTTGAGGATATAGTCGGTGGCTCCCAGTAGTAGAGCCTTACGCACATCGAGGTTCTCAGTGTTGGCGGTGAGTATGGCAATGGGTGTCTTCTGCCACTTAGGCTGTGATCGCAGATATGCGAGCAGATCGAGACCGGTTGCGTCGGGCAGGAAATAGTCCAACAACACTGCATCAGGAGGCTCCATCGTACTGATCAGACTTCTGGCGTGTTGACTACTATTGGAGTGAATCACTCGATAGCCGTTCTTTTGTAGCACGAATTTCAGCAGACAGGCCGTATCGTCTTCATCTTCCACCAAGAGGACGGTCAAGTCGGACGAATTATTGGAGTTGGTCACTTGGCCCCGCCTTTCCTGTCACTGCTGGATGTCGATCGCCGCGCGCGCCT
>JBDTWG010000316.1:0-4538 GCA_040006855.1 Nitrospira sp. | reverse complement strand
TCCCACCGCTTGGAGGCGGCTACCTGCTCATCCTCATGTTCCCAAACCTGGAGGGTGACGCCATGAACATCATATCCCTGGCGCACCAAGAGGGAAGCGGCGACGGAGCTATCCACTCCGCCGCTCATGCCAAGCAGCACTGTTGGACGTGTCATAAATGTTTCCGAGAAAAGACCGAACGAGCGGTTACGGCTCGTACGTTTTGGCTTTGCCGCGATGTGCGACGAGGTCACGCACCCCGGAATCCTGCGGCGAGCCGAGCTCCGTCACCTCGTCCTCCACCCATTTCTCTGCGCCCATGTTACTCATGCCGTGAAAGTGAGCCCCTTCCTCAATCATAATCACAGGGCTCTGGATGTCTCCAATGAGAATGCCGGGCTTTTGAAGCTCAACTTTCTGGAGCGCGGTCACCGAACCCTTGACCCGCCCACTGATGGCGACGGAACCGGCGGCGATCACTCCCTTGATGATGGCACTTTCGCCAATGATGACCGCCCCACCTGTATGCACTTCGCCCTCGACGCGACCATCGATACGGACCGTGCCATCAAACGTGACGATCCCTTTAAAACTCGTGCCCTTCCCAAGAAATGTAAACTTGTCATCTTCCGCGACGGGCTGTTTTTTTGTCTCACCCCACATCGGCGACCTCCTTCACACACCCAACCACTGTGACCGGCCGTGGCGCGGCCTGCATACAACCTCCCCGTGCCTGCCCCCTGCATACAAGCCAAGCGCCACTCTGTCCACCGAATTCGCCCTTTAGGTGGTCTATCCGCCCACCAACTTGACGCTCTGCCCCCGCGTGGCCCCCTGCCCCTGCGGCTCGCGCGTCGCCGACTGACTCATTTCCAACGTTCCGTTGAAGACAACCCCTTCTTCCATGGAGATGAGTGGGGCCTTCACGCCGGCATTCACGACAGCAGGCGCGCGCAGCTTCACTTTCTCGCGGGCACTGATGTCGCCGGTGATTTTGCCTTTGCACACGACGGTACCGGCGGTGATCTTTGCGGTCAAGACCGCATCCTCACCGACCAACAACACGCCTTCCGTATGGATTTCGCCATCGAGATTGCCATCGATTCGTACGGTGCCGTTATAAGAAATGACCCCCTTAAAGCTAACGCCCTTCCCGACAAAGGCATTGATCTCTTCGTTCCCTTCACGCGGTGCCGCAGCTTCTAAATTGTCCATATCAGCTCCCTCGCCTTGTCCTGTCGGACGCTTCCCGTCCTGCTTTTCCTTAATCCACATCACTCACACCTCCCACGGGGTTACAACAATTCACTTGATCAGACCGGGAGGATCTCAATCACCTACCGGGTAATTTTCCATTCAGACCAATAAACCAAGTCGGCATTCTACTCTGGCGGGGAGGGAAAAATCTTCCCTCAATATGCGCCCCCAGCTAGTTAAGTAGTCGCTCGACCACGCCGTCCAATTCTTCTGGCGAAAAATAATGAATGACGATTTTGCCGCCCCGGCGTCGCTTCTGAACATCTACTCTAGTTCCAAGACGCTTCTGCAATCGCTCCTCAAGGTCGGATCGTAGTGGGACCCGGAGCGGTCGCTTCCCCGGCTTCCGCGCCTCGGCATGTGCCTGCACGAGCCGTTCAGCCTCGCGCACGGACAATTGGTCCTTGACAATCTGCTGCGCCAAATTCAACTGGGCCGCCGGCGTCATAAGCCCCAGGATCACCTTGGCATGTCCCGTGGAAAGCTGATCCGACTCAACCATCTGTTGCACGTCATGGGGAAGGGACATCAACCGCAGCAGGTTTGCGACAGACGAACGATCGCGGGCCACTTTCTGTGCAATCGCATCCTGCGTTAGCCCGAATTCGTTCAACATGCGCTGGTATGCCCGCGCTGTCTCCATGGGGTTAAGATCATCGCGCTGAAGGTTCTCTACCAGCGCCAGCACCATCGACTCCTGATCGGATACATTTCGAACAAGAGCAGGAATCTTCTGCATTCCCGCTAACTTAGCAGCTCTCAAGCGCCTCTCACCGGCGATCAGTTCAAAGATGCCGTCACCTTTGCGCCGCACCAAGATTGGCTGGAGGAGGCCATTCTGCTTCAACGAAGCAGTCAATTCTGCCAACTCAACCTCAGAGAATTGCTGTCGAGGCTGAAACCGGTTCGGCACAATCGACTCAAGCCGTAATTCCTGCACATCGCCGCGCTCCGGCTCCGCCGTGGTTCTACCAGTCGGCAACAATGCGTCGAGGCCTCTACCGAGGGCTTTTTTCTCCATGGACCACAAACTCCTTGGCTAGTGAAAGATAGGCTTGGGCTCCAGCTGACGCGACGTTATAGAGCAACGCCGGCCGGCCATAACTTGGCGCCTCGGCTAGCGTCACATTGCGCGGAATCATTGTTTGATACACGCTCTCCTTAAAATGTCCTCGAATTTGCTCCACGACCTGACGAGCCAGCGAGTTACGAGCATCGTACATCGTGAGCACAATCCCCTCGATTTCCAACCCAGGATTGAGAGATTGCCTGAGCCGTTGAATGCTCTCCATGAGTCGACCCAGCCCTTCCATCGCATAATATTCACATTGCACAGGGATGAGGACGGAGTGTGCAGCCACCATTGCATTGATGGTCAGGAATCCGAGGGCGGGCGGGCAATCCAACAAAATCGTATCATAGCGGTCGGCGACGCCAACCAAGGCCTCCTTGAGACGCTGCTCGCGGCCTTCCATATTCACTAGATCAACCTCGGCCCCGGCAAGATGCGAGTTTGACGGCACTAGTGAAAGGCCATTGACTGCCGTCTGCATCGTAATAGATTCAATGCTATCCCCGCTAATCAATGCGTTGTAGATCGTTTTCCCCAGTGACATAGGATCCACGCCAAGACCACTCGTCGCGTTACCCTGAGGATCGATATCAATCAAGAGGACCGACTCCCCTTCTATCGCCAGCGCTGCGGCAAGATTCACCGAGGTCGTGGTTTTTCCCACTCCACCTTTCTGATTTGCGACAGCGATGATTCGAGCCATTCAGTTCTCAATCTCCCGTGAGTAAGCGTTGTAAACGGATGACTGTTCCACGTGGAACAAGGCAATCATGCTGTCTGCCTTGAAAAGACAGACAGCGTTCGGTGACCGTAACCAGATGGAAGCTCATACTCGACTTCCTGGATCAAAGCAAGACTATCCAGCTTGAAATCGCGCTCAACCTTTGAGGCCCGAAACAGTACGAGCCTCCCCCGATCGTTGAGCAAACTTCCCAGCGCAAGGCCCAGTGTATCGACCTTGAAGGCCCGGACTACGATGTAATCAAAAAGCCTTCGATTTTCGCGATCGACGTAGTTTTCTAATTTGATCGTCGCGACCGACGCACAATGAAGACCGAGCGAAGCAATGAGATACCGCAAAAAGGAACCTTTTTTTTCGCTTGGCTCAAGCAGTTCGATAGACAGATCTGGCCGTACTAATTTTAGAGGAATAGCAGGGAATCCGGCGCCAGCCCCCACATCCAACAATTGAGTTTCATTATGTATTTCAATGACTTTCAGGCCTGCCAAGGAATCAATAAAATGCTTCACCACAATCTCACGATCATCCTGGATTGCTGTGAGATTGATTGCTTTATTCCACTTTTTTAACTCGTTCAGATAGGTGCAAAAATGAGGGATGGAGAAATCAGGAATTGAAAGAGAAAGCTCTGCCGCTGATTTCTTGAGAAGTTCGGCTATCGGAATGGGAGCCCGTTCCACGTGGAACAATTACGCCAAACGGATTCAATGGTCAAGCTAGTTCTGGCGAATAAGGCAAAAGAAATAATCTGATGCGGAAACAATCCCGAACGATTCCCTTACTGAGGCGTGGGTTGCCGTCGAAACCTCTCAATTGCCACAAGCAGCAGAGAAATGGCCGCTGGTGTCACACCTGAAATGCGGGATGCCTGGCCAACTGATGCCGGCTTGACTCGCTTGAGCTTCTCCCTCACCTCACTTGAAAAGCCCGTAATACCATCATAATCAAAAGTAGATGGAATCGTCCGATGCTCCAACCGCTCCGATCGCTGAATCTGCTGGAGCTGACGTTTGATATATCCTTCATACTTCACCTCAAGCTGAATGGCCTCGGCGATATCAGGATCATCAATATCCGCCCCGCCGAATACGGACACGATCTTTTTGTAGGTGAGATCCTGACGCCTGAGAATTTCAGCCAGCGATTGCGTTGGACCAACCGCTCCTATTTCCCACTCCTCTATGAGTTGCTTCACATCAGGCGTCAGCCTTGGCCTTGTGTCTCTGAGCCTTTGAACCTCATGGTCGATAGCAACTCGCTTCGCTTCAAGCTTGCCATGTATCTCATCAGATACCAGCCCGATCCGATGCCCGATATCCATCAGGCGAAGGTCTGCATTATCGTGACGAAGCAACAGACGATACTCCGCGCGCGAGGTGAACATGCGATAGGGTTCTCTTGCATCTTTGGTGATCAAATCATCAATTAACACGCCAATATAGGCCTGTGAGCGCTCGAGGACGAGAGGCTGATCGCCACGCAGCTTTA
>JBDTWG010000315.1:0-4545 GCA_040006855.1 Nitrospira sp. | reverse complement strand
ACCGCGCCGGAGCCTACGATGTTGCTCGGCGGCTCGTTGCGCTGGGGTTTCGTATCACCGCGACATCCGGCACGGCGGTCCATCTGAGCGAGCAGGGGATGTGCGTGGACGTCGTCAATAAGGTGCAGGAAGGACGCCCGCACATCGTCGATCATATCAAGAATGGAGAGATCGCCTTGGTGGTCAATACCGTGCGGACCGCGTCGGCTCAGACCGACTCGCTTTCCATACGCCGTGAGGCCTTACATAAAGGTGTCCCTTATTACACCACCATGCGAGGGGCTCTGGCTGCGGTGATGGGAATTGAAGCGTTGCTGAAAAAGGGGCTTGCCATTCGAGCCTTGCAGGAGTATCACCGGGGGAACTGAGCGACCGGGGTTATTGAGCCCAGGGCGTCCGGCGGAGTGCGGGTACGCACAATGGTGGAAACCATGTTCCATGGTCATCTTGGGGGGAGGCATGCCGACACCGATCACGCGAAAAGGGTATGAAGCGCTGAAAGCCGAGTTGGATCGATTACATAAGGTCGAACGCCCACGGGTGATCGAGGCCATTGCTGAAGCGCGTGCGCATGGCGATCTCAGCGAGAATGCCGAATACGATGCCGCCAAAGAGCGCCAAGGCTTCATTGAAGCGCGGCTGGGGGAGCTGAAAGGCAAGCTCGCCGACGCCCGCATCATTGACATCGCGGGGCGGGTCAGCGAGACCGTGGTCTTCGGTGCCACCGTGGTGTTGATTGAGCAGGAAGCGCAGGAGAAAAAACAATATACCCTGGTGGGGCAGGACGAGGCCGATCTGAAATTCTCCCGCATCTCCGTCCAATCGCCAGTGGGCCGTGCACTCATCGGCAAGCGAGTGGGAGACTTGGTAGCGGTGACCACGCCCGCCAAAGTCGTCGAATATGAACTGATTGAAATTCGCTTCGAAGAACTATAGGTGCCGATGTTTCAGGGCTATTTCTGTTCGCATGCGTTTCGATCGGAGCGAAAGCTAAGCCTACCGGTCCTCACACCTCCATGCCATTAGCCATTCCCCTCATTACCTTGCTGACGGATTTCGGCGAACGCGACTATTTCGTGGCGAGCATGAAAGGTGTCATCCTCAACATCAATCCGCAGGCGCATATCGTAGACCTGTCCCACCACGTCACGGCGCACGATGTGGCGGATGCCGCATACCTGCTGAAATCCTGCTACCGATACTTCCCAGACGGCACGATCCATATGGCAGTGGTCGATCCCGGGGTGGGCAGCCAGAGACGACCGTTACTCATCACCTCATCGCGCTATTTCTTCATTGGGCCGGACAATGGGCTGTTCACCCATGTGTGCCAAGAGGAGAGCGGTGTCGAAGTGCGACAGATTGAAAACCGCCAGTATCGGCTGGATTCCGACGGCGCGACGTTCGATGGACGCGACCTTTTCGCTCCGGCGGCAGCTTGGCTGACGAAAGGCCAACCCATTGGCTCCTTCGGCCGGCTCGTGCCGAATTACGAGCGCCTGTCGATTCCTGATCCGGCATGGGACAAGCATGTGATGGCAGGACAGATCGTCTACATTGATCGCTTCGGCAACCTTATCTCCAATCTCACCGCGTACCACGTGAAAGAAGTTCGCGGGGTCACCAAACGCCCCGAGCCGTACATTCGTATCGGCGGACTCACCATCCAAGGGTTGGTGCGGACGTACGCCGAGGGCATACCCGATCAGCTTCAGGCGCTGATTAATAGTAACGGCTATGTGGAAGTGTTCCTCAAAGAAGGACGCGCTGTTGACCGCCTGATGGCCGCTCGGGGAACACGCGTTGAGCTCTGTTAGTTGGGCACTGGCTTCACCTGGGGAGTCAGCAGAAGACATTCATAATCCAAGCAGATCCCGCCGCAATTGACAGGCCGAAGATGTCGATGTTTTAATGACTTCGGTATCGAGTCGTGCAGGACGCACCATCTTCTCCTTCCGGAATATGATTTCCCGAGAGCGTTATACAGAAATCCTACGAGCCACAGTGTTTCTGGCTGTCCTCCTGTTGTGTTTCCTGCCCTCGCTTGAAGAGATCGTCTTCTGTCAGGACCTGTCTCCTGTGGCGCTTCCCTCGGATAGGTTCGCGGATGGCGAAGAACGTAACTTCTCTGAGCCTCTCAACGACTCTGATTCATTTCAGAATATTGCGCTATTCAAGCAACTAGTGCCGTCACTTGAAACCTTTGTTCCCAGCAGGCGTAGCAGTGAGGATGCCGCCACTCAGGGTCACTCCCGCGTCACACCGTATCGCCTCACCCCGAGGCCTCCGCCTTCTCTACGCTAACGCCACCTACCCAGGGGTGAACCATACGAACGAGACTGCTAGGAGGAGCCCTGAACCACCGGCCTCTCGGCGGGCTTCACTTCCGATGCTCAAAGACCGATACGAAACGAGAGGGAATCGAGTGCCATGAAACAACCCCTGTGCCAGCTGTCGGCCATCATCTTGGTCCTCGCTCTCGGGGCCTGTACACGCCCCGATCCCCCGGCACCATCGATCAAAACCGTTCCAGCCCCGGTGGCCGCGAACCGTCCTGCAGATATTCAAACGATGCTCGTGGAAGCGCCGCCCTCCCTCCCGAGCTTGGTCCTATCGGCTCGGATCACCTATGCCGAAGACGGGTACTCCAAAATTTCTTCCCCCCTCCAGGGACCGGTGCTGGATGTCCGTGTCAAGCTCGGCCAGGCGGTCAAGGCCGGTGATGTCTTGATGGTCATCGATGCGGCCGATATCGCCAGGGCCTATGCGGCCTACGTCGAGGAAATTTCTGAGTTAGGACTTGCCGAACGCAACTACGAGCTGACGAAGGATTTGTACGATGCACAGGCCATGTCCCTCAAGGATCTCGAGCATGCGGAAAATGACCTGAACCGTGAACGAGCCGAATTCAAACAGGCCAAAGGGCAACTGCTGTCACTTCGCGTACCGGCTGCCGAGCTCAGCAAGCCACTGGCACAACAGCAGATTACCTCGCGATTCGAACTGCGAAGTCCCCTGACTGGAACAGTCGTCGAACGTAACGTGACGCCAGGACAAATTGTCGGGCCTGCCATCGATACTCCGCTGTTTACAGTGGCCAACCTTGAACGGCTCCAAGTCGTCGCGGACGTGTATGAACACGACCTGTCAGGCATCCAGATCGGAGCGGTTGCGACGATGACGGTGGAGGCCTACCCGGGAGTCGAATTTCCAGCCACCATTGCCGTGATTGGCGATGTGGTCGATCCGGCGACGCGCACGATCAAAATTCGCGCCTCCGTTTCCAATGCAGACCGACGTCTTAAACCGGAAATGTTTGCCCGGTTGACCCTCGCAGGCCACAGCGCCTCGCCGAAGATTGTCATTCCCAGACAGGCGGTCGTCGAACGATCCGGCAAACATTGGATCGTGGTGCAGCTTGAGAAGGGGCGTTTTGAGGAGCGTGCGGTGAATATCGACAGCATGGCGGGCAATCAAGTAACGATTCGGGAGGGTCTCGTCACGGGCGAACGAATCGTCCTCACCCCGGCGATGATCAACCGGATCGCAGCAGGAGCACCATCAGCCGATGGAGCCTAACGACAGTCGGTAGCCAGGCCGCAACTATAACGCCGCGATGAGAATCCGCACCAACCCCGAGAGATCTTCGCTTTCAACTCCGGCCACCGCTCGATTGGTCGTATTGGTATAGGCGGCTTCCAGAGAGAGAGTGGTGGGATGCCCATAGATCGGATCCAGGTGGAACGCGAACATCCCCCGGCCCACGATACTTGCCATTTCAATCAGTCCATCGCTGGACGTCGTGCTCGTGTATCCACCCATCGCGCTCAGTAACAATCGCTGGCTTTGTTTGTAGAGCAAGGACAAGGACGCCATAGGTGTCTGAACCTTTGCGCCTGACCAACTCTGGGTTTCAGTCCGGTAGCTCAGGGTTGGAGCGATGGTCAAAGTATTGATCGGGCGAAACACGCCGGTCAATGTCTGGGCCAGCGCCGTCGCTTCGGCGCCACCTCGCATCGCGTCGTTCGTGAGGATGAGGCTCGACGAGAGTCGTGCGTTCCATGTGAGGCCGGCGTAGGCCAAGGCCGCTTCCATACTGTTGCTGTGACTCCGCTGTGGAATTGTTCCCGTGGGGTCGAAGGTGCTCGCCATGGTGCTACGCGAATACGTCAGGCTGAGTTCCGGCCAGGCCGGCTTGACCAACGCGATCCCGATACGATTGAAGCTCTGTTGGACGCGTGAACGGGCAGGATCCAGATCCACATTGTTCCAGGTCTGACCGGCCGAACTTCGAAGCTTGGCAATACCAAATCCCCATTCGCCCCACATCTCTCGCACCGTTTGATCCGGCGAATTAAAAAAGGCCTTTCCCGCCGACCGATAGGTGATGCCGTAACGAAAGGGACCGTTGTTCCCTACCAACGCCATGCGCACCATGCGCTTGGACCCGTCATCACGTTGGTCGATGCGTGAGGACATGCCTGCGTCATTCGTCGCATTATTGGCGACTTCACCTTCTGCCCTCAGTTGCCCCTTGAGCCAGGT
>JBDTWG010000314.1:0-4619 GCA_040006855.1 Nitrospira sp. | reverse complement strand
CCCTGGTCAGCCGAGGCGTTCCACGACGAAGGGCCAGCCCACATGGTGTTCTTGGATTCGTATCTCATCGACAAGTACGAAGTGGCGAATAAAAACTATGGTGACTTCATTAAGACGACCGGTCATCCGGCCCCGGCCTACTGGGATGATCCCCGTTTGAACAAGCCGCAGCAGCCGGTCGTCGGAGTCAACTGGTACGATGCCAAAGCCTACTGCGAATCTCGCGGGAAGCGGCTCCCGACGGAAGCCGAGTGGGAGAAAGCGGCTCGTGGTCCTCACGGTAACCTCTATCCCTGGGGCAACGATTTCGATTCTGCGAAAGCCAACTATAACCGGCATCAGGACGCGAGCTGGCCGGTGGACTCGCACCCGGACGGGGCCAGTTATTATGGCCTGTATAACATGGCGGGTAATGTCTTCGAGTGGGTCGCCGATTGGTACGATCCCCAGTATTACGGGAAACTGCAGACCATGGTGAATCCGACCGGTCCCGACAAGGCTGTATGGATCGGGGGCACCGGCACCTATGTGGACCGTTTGACGGTGGGCGAGAAGCGGGTCATTCGAGGAGGCTCCTGGATTGCGCCGGAAGGCACAATCCGCTCGACGCACCGGTTCTGGAACCATCCGCTCAACAACAGTTACGGCGTAGGACTTGGCTTTCGTTGCGCTCAAGCGGCGCCGCCTGAGTTCGAGCAACGCCTCAAAGACAGCTATATCACCGCACTGGTGGAGATGGGTCGTGAACGATTTGCCGACGCCCAACAGTCGGTCAACCGTGGGTTGGCTATGGATCCTAAGAATGCTGAGTTACTGGAAATGCGGCCTCTCATCGAACAGTTGATGAAGCGGCCGTGAGAATGAATGTCTGGCAGTCGATACAGATTCACTCTTCAGCCCGACGGAGGGAGAGGGATGATATACGCTAAAGGGATCTCACTCATTGGTGGTCTGACAATACTCCTTTCCACAGGGGCTCTCCAGGCAGGTCCGATTGATGCCAGTCGCCACCCACATCCGGAGAATATTGAAATGGTGCATAAGGCGGAACATAGCGTGGACCATGCCTGGGAGGTCTACCATCGCGCGGCGCTGGGAGGCACCGTGGCATCGCCGGATCTGCAAGCCCAAATCGAACAACACCTGCATGAAGCCAGAACCCTCGTGACCCAGGCGCAAGAGGCCGCTGACCGAGGAGACAGTCCAAAAGTGGAGCGTCTTGTAGGCGAAATTAAGCATCATACGGCCCAGGCAATCGCGGGGAGCAAGGAGCAGAAGAAATGACACAAGGTCTGAGCAGGAGAAGAGTCAAATGGAAACGGATCGGTCTGTTCATGACGGCAGCCTGTGCCGTCTCGCTATCATCGGTTCTCGCGGCGCCGGCTCTCAAGGAACTTGATCCGGTTCCCATGGTGACCATTCCGGCAGGACCGTTCTTGATGGGCAGTCAGAATCCGAAGGGGCGAGCCGACGAATGGCCGCAGCGAACCGTGGACATCGATGCGTTCGCCATCGATCGTGTGGAAGTGACCAACGAACGCTACATGACGTTTGTTGCGACGACAGGCCACCGAAACCCGCCGAATCCCTATGGCACCGGAGTGTTGATGTCTGCCAAGGGGATCGAACAGCTGCCTGTCGTGCAGGTCACCTGGTACGACGCAAAAGCCTACTGCGCCTGGGCCAAGAAGCGACTGCCGACAGAAGCCGAGTGGGAGAAAGCGGCACGCGGCACAGATGGACGGCATTTTCCGTGGGGCGAAGATCAGCCGTCCCAGACTAGGACAAATTTCGACCGGGAATGGGATGGTGAGAAGACCTTTCATGCGGTCGGCTCCTTGCCTGGTGGCAACTCGCCCTACGGAATCCAGGATATGTCGGGCAATGCGCGGGAATGGGTTCAGGATTGGTACGACCCGGACTATTACGCGAATGCACCGGACAAAAACCCGCAGGGACCTGAGAAGGGGATTGTGCGCGTGATTCGTGGAGGGTCCTGGCACAGCCCCATGTCGGACATCACGGCCACTGCACGCGGACGAGGCGGTTTCGCCTTGCAGACGCACGGGACTGGCTTCCGATGCGTTCGAGGTGGAGAGGGTCAAGTTCAGGGCAAGTCCAGCTCTGAGGGGCGATGAAGTGAGCAGCATGGACAGGGGTTGCAAGGTTGAAGGCGGTTGCTTGTTACCTGGGTGGGGGCGTCGCTACTCCGCACGGCGCTTCCCACTGAGGAGGATAGGTCCTTCCCCTCGGAGGGGCCCGTCCCCTCGGTGAACCACCGGAGCACAAGCGCGAGCGATGAGCTTCTTTAGCGCACGGACAAGGAGATTTCCATGATCTATATGATTGTCTATAGCATCGCAGTCATCACGCTGAGTATCGGGGGCACGATGCTGTCCCGGCGGCGACCAGCCTGCGCGGTCGTGCGGCAGGCCGGACTATGGAGACCCCGTGTCCGATAACGGATGTGTGCGCACCGGACTGTGCCGCATTCGAGTTGAGCGGATCATTTCTGGTGCAGAGTCGTTCAGATTTCTCGCACTCGGGGGTTCCAATGGAAACAGGTGGGACACCGGATACTTCTTCCTCGGCCACTCCGCATGCCGGCCACGCCGCCTGCACCCGCTGCGGCGGGTTGTTGCTGACGCAGCACTATATGGATTTGCTCGATGATACCGGCCAGATCGACATTACGGCCTGGCATTGCACGATGTGTGGCGAGGTGGTCGACGCGGTCATTCTGAAGAACCGGCAGAGCCCGCCGCCGAATTTGCTCTACGGAACGAAAGCCCGCAAGTTCAGCCAGCGGTTGACGGACATTGTGGACAGGAGTGCGTCGGATGATTCATCGGATGGCACAGAGGCACCGCTAGAGGAAGAAGAATCATCCGAAGAGGCTGATGACGAACGCGCACAGTAACGGGCGACTGCTGTGAACGGAGGATGGGCGGATGAAAATCATCGTGACCGGGGGAACGGGGTTCATCGGTCGTGCTCTTGTCGACGAGTTGGCTCGCCTGGGGCATGAGCTGGTGGTCTTGACGCGGAAGGCCGACCGCTATTCTCGGCCGTCGGTCAGGCTCGTGGAATGGGATGCGCGTTCTGCGGGACCCTGGCAAGCCGAGTTTTTATCGGCGGATGCCGTAGTGAATTTAGCCGGGGAACCGATCGCCGAAGGACGATGGACGGAGTCCCGGAAGCGAGTCCTGCTCACGAGCCGGATTCTCGCCACGAGGCTCGTGGTGGCGGCATTGGCCGGGCGGGCTACCGCACTCCCCGTGCTGATCAGCGCGTCCGGCATCGGTTATTACGGTGCGAGCGACGATCGTCTGCTGGATGAAGGGTCTCCGCTCGGTCAGGGCTTTCTTGCCGACCTGTCCGCCGCCTGGGAGACGGAGGCGCTGCGCGCAGGTCAGTCAGGGACGCGTGTCGTGTTGTTGAGAACAGGCATGGTGCTCGAACAGGACGGTGGGGCCTTGCCAAAGATGTTGCTACCGTTTCGGCTCTTTGCCGGTGGACCGGTGTTACCTGGCACGCAGTGGGTCTCCTGGATCCACCGGATGGATCTTATCGGTCTGATCAAATGGGTCATCACGACGCCGACGGTCTCGGGTCCTGTGAATGCGGTGGCGCCTGAGTCGGTCACGATGAAGACGTTCTGTGCGACTGTCGGGAAGGTCCTCCATCGTCCGTCGTGGTTTCCTGTTCCTGGTCTGGCGTTACGACTGGCGCTGGGTGAGTTGGGGACGTTGATGACGACCGGTCAGCGCGTCGATCCGGCGAAGGCGCTCGCAAACGGATATGTCTTTCGTTATCCGACGTTGGAGCCAGCCTTACGAGCGATCGTGGCAAGGGGATAAGTGAGGAGGCCTGGACATGAGTCTACTCATTGAGCCGGTGATTCAGTACCTGCATGGACTGGCCGTCGCCATCCTGCTGGGTAAGGTCGTGTTGTTGTCGTTTGTGGTGGCCCCGATTCTGGCGAAGAATTTGGAACGGGAGCCCTTTGGGAAAGTCGTTCGGAAGCTGTTTCCTGCCTATTATGGACTCGGGATGGCAACAGCTGCGGGGGGACTGCTGTGCGTCACCGCCCTGGCGATTGTTGGTGAGATCGGCCCATCACTTCTGGTGGCGGCGGCCATCTGGCTGGGCATCCTGGCGGCTGAGTCCTACTGCCGGTCGCCGCTGACGCCACAGAGCAATGCCATGAGGGACCGTCTCAAGGAGCAGGAACAGCGCGGCGCTGTCGATGCTCAGCTGCAGGCTGCTTGGAGTCGACTGCACCAACGGTCGATTTATCTCAATTCGATCGTGCTGTTTGGGGGGCTCTGTTTGTTGGGGCTTGCGCGTCAATTCTACATTCCATGAAGGGAGACAGGGCATGTCTAAACACATCGGTATGGTCACGGCTCTCGCACTCGCATTGTTCGGCGTCCTCCTGTTCCAGTCCCCTCTCGGGGTGACTGAGGTGTGGGCGGCCGACGAACAAGCTAAGCCGGGATCGCAGGCGCAGCCGTCACATGGCTCAGAGGTCACGATTCCTGAAGGTGTCATCGGGGTGTCACTGCATGTCGGTGCTGAACGGGTGGGCGATACAGCCGTGCTGTATGTCGCGCATG
>JBDTWG010000313.1:0-4628 GCA_040006855.1 Nitrospira sp. | reverse complement strand
CTCTCCCTCGTCACGCAGCAGGTTGGGATGCGTCTGCCCGAGCACGATGTAAACTATGTTCGGGAACTCGCGAATGATGTCCGGCAGGGCGCGCAGCGCAAACTCGATGCCCTTGTTTGGCGAAAGCAAACCGAACGTGAGCGCGATGTCATCAGGTTAATCAGCAACGGACTATCAAACAAAGATATTGCCGATCGCCTCTGCATCTCGAGCATCACGGTCCGACATCACCTCACCAACATCTTCGACAAACTCGGAGTCTCAAACCGTCAAAAACTGCTCATCCGCGCGCACCAATACGCAATCGCAGAGCTGACGGCTCAAGCGTGAGCACCGCGCTCTTCCCCATGACAGGCCCTAGGAAGTAGGCATCAGCAGCAGTCTCCCACCAAGCGACCATTTTTCCAGCACCACCCGCACGCAGACTGCATAGCTAGGTGGAGTCGGCAGAATGAACGAAGGAAGCAGGATCCCTTCGTAATCCTCTGTTGTAGGTTCAACCCTCTGGGCAGCGAGCGGTTTGGGAAGGAAGAACCCTGAAGGCGTGTGTCCAGCGTGGGCAATAGGGAGAGGCTTGTCTGAAAAGACTCCGTACGCACAAGGACTTAGGCGAAGACTACTGAAGGGGTTTATCCGCTCGCCGGGAACAATGAGAGAGGCTCCGGGTCGAGCAAGCTCTGTTTGGAGCGGGCGATGGGATTTGAACCGCACTCCGTCGCCGGGTCGGCCCTGAAGCTTGCCTCCCGACTCCCACTGAGGGGGCCCGTTCCGGCTGGCTCACCATCTCACCAGCGTCCGCAGACCTGACGCTCGTTATTCCTCGCGTCGCGGACCCCCTCGTGTCTCCCCTCGAAGGGAGCACACTCCCTTCGAAACCCTCTGTCGTGGATTCAAATCTGCTGAACTTGTGCGGGGTGTTTGGAGCGGGCGATGGGATTTGAACCCACGACAACTTGCTTGGGAAGCAAGGACTCTACCACTGAGCTACGCCCGCCCCTCGCTACAGGAGGAATCGAATCCTACGCTGGCGCCGGCACTAAGTCAAGGCAACTGACCACCAGCAGCTCAGCCTTTGTACTCCGCCACGGCGAACTTTCGGCGGCCGACACGTAAATGAAGCGGCTTCCCGACCGTCAGCGTGATGCTGGCATTCGCGTCGGTCATTTTCTGCTCATCAATCTCGACCCCACCCTGCACGATCAACCGCCGGGCCTCACTCTTGCTCGGCACGAGCCCGGTCTTCGCGATCAAATCGACCAGGCCGATCGATGGTGCGGCTGCATCCTTCACGTCGGATGGCATGAACACCACATGGGCGTCAGGTTGTTCGGGAAACTCGCGCGCCTGGAACTTCTGTTGAAACGCGGCCCGAGCCTCACGGCCAGCCTCAGCCCCATGGTACCGCGCCACAATCTGCTCAGCCAGCGACTGCTTGGCATCCATCGGATGAGCCGCTTTCACATTCGTCAGGTCCTCGGTCGTCAATAACTCATAATACCGATGCATGAGCGCATCGCTGATCGACATGAGCTTTCCAAACATATCGGCGGGTTTATCCTCAAGGGCAATGTAGTTGCCGAGGCTTTTGCTCATCTTGCGGACGCCGTCGGTGCCTTCCAGCAGCGGCATGGTGATGACCACCTGCGCCTCCTGCCCATAGTCTCGCTGCAGATCGCGTCCCATCAGGAGATTGAACTTCTGGTCCGTACCGCCCAGCTCCACATCTGCCTTCAACGCCACGGAGTCATACCCCTGAATCAAGGGATACATGAACTCGTGAATGCTGATCGGCTTTTCATCCGTATAGCGCTTATGAAAGTCTTCTCGTTCCAACATGCGGGCCACCGTATAGTGGGCGCTCAGTTCGATCAGTCCGTCGGCCGTCATTGCGCTCATCCAGCGGCTATTGAATTCCACCTGGGTCTTTTGGGGATCCAAAATTTTAAAAATCTGACGCTCATAGGTCTTCGCGTTCTCCAGCACCTTTTCCTTCGAGAGTGCCACACGCGTCTCTGACTGGCCAGTCGGGTCGCCGATCATGCCCGTAAAGTCGCCGATGAGAAAGATCACCTGATGCCCGAGGTCTTGGAAGTGCTTGAGCTTGTGAATCAGGACCGTATGGCCAAGATGGAGGTCCGGCGCCGTGGGATCGAACCCTGCCTTGACGCGGAGCGGACGCTGCTCTTTGATGGCACGAGCCAGCTTCGACTCTAGTTCGGCAGGTTGAATAACTTCAACAATCCCTCGAAGTATCAGGTCGAGCTGCTGGGATAACGACGTCACAAGGTTCCTTTATGTCGAGATGGGGACCGGGTGTTCGTCACCAGGACGTGGGGCCGGAGACGGTCAAACTTCTTGTGGCCGATGCCTTTCACCTGACGCAGGTCTTCGACTTTCTCGAAAGGACCGTGCGACGCGCGGTGCTCAATCACCCGCTGCGCCAGCTTCGGACCAATTCCCGGCAAGGCTTCCAGATCGGACGCGGTGGCATGATTCAGGTCGACCCGTCGCGATTCATGGCTCGCGACGCGCGAGCTGCCCGACGGTACTGGAGGCGTCGCCCCCTCTTCCGGCGGAGAGGCATGATGAACTGTGACCTCAGGCGCCACGCTCGATGCGTCAGCGGAAGGACTCACCGTTGAGGCAACATTCGTCTGTTGCCGAGAGGTAGTGGAGATCGGAGCGGCCGCTGCCGGCTGAATGTGATTTGGCGTCACCTGTCGTATGGGGGTGACCGAGCCGATCCATACCAAGGACCCCAGGGTGACCGCCAACATCGCGAGCTTGATGAGCAGCGAACGCACCATACTACGATGTCTTCCGTGCGAGGTGGATGGCCTGCCCATGGACATCTTCCACCGCTTCCATGAGGCCTTCGGCAAATGTCGGATGCGCGTGAATCATGTCGGCCACGCGTGAGACGGTGGCGCCCAGATGCATTGCCAGCGCAGCTTCATGGATGAGGTCAGTCGCATGGGTTCCCGGTGACCCGCGCTCCCAATTGAGCAGCTCGTATGGCTGCGAGCGTACCCGCCGGGACCGGCGTCGAGAATCGCGAGATGTCGAGGGGAACTCATGGCCGTCATCAATCAGGACCGAGCCGATCGTGACTCGGCCACATACCTAATGCGATACATTAATGCTTCTGTTTGCTCAGAAACGCTTCGTACTGGGCGGCCGTCATGAGCCGGTCCACTTCAGCGGGAGCCGTGAGGTCGACCACGGCCATCCAGCCTTTGCCATAGGGGTCGGAATTGACGACTTCGGGATGATCCTTCAGGTCGCCATTGACCTTCGCGATCGTGCCGCTGACCGGGGTGTAGATGGTGGAGGTGGTTTTGGTCGATTCCACTTCGCCGATTTGCTGGCCGGCCGTGATTTTGGCACCCACCTTCGGGAGGTCGATGAAAACGATGTCGCCCAATGCATCCTGGGCGAAATGACTGATGCCGATCGTCGCCTGCGCGCCGTCGACGCGGACCCATTCGTGTTCTTCGTGGTAACGGAGATTAGACGGTATCATGACACTCCTCTTGGCGGCCGCCGTACGAGCGACCTACATGAATCCATAACGTTAGGAAACGGGTGGCGCGATCGTAAAAGGTGGCGGCGGCTTTGTCAAGGAATCGCCCCTTGCGAATCCGGCACAAACACGAGGTGACGAATATCCGGCGTGCGAAGTTCGTCCGCCTGCTGCGCGAGTCCCGTAAACATACCGGCTCCATACTCAGCCGGCGTGTGAAGCAACACCCACCCTTGCGGGAGCGTCTGAGGTTCGCCTTTCGCCGATTGTATGACTTCGCGGCTCCATCCTTTGAATGAGCCTGCGAACGCCCGAACATCCGACGCCTCGCGAGAAGGTCCGCCCAAGAGGAGATCGAACCCCCGACGACGCGCCTCTGCAGCATCCTCGCCATAATTCATGAGCGCGGATGTCGGATTCGACAATGCCTCCGCGTGGAGTTCGAGCACGAGACGCAGCCGCGGCACCATCTTTTGTAAGTGTTTCCTCAGGAGGGCCATGACCTCCAGTTCCTGACGCGCCTTCCAACCCACCCATCGCCAGAGCGTCTTGTCGGAAACCGGAGCGGCCGCGTCCGGACGCAGGACCATTCGGTCACGCAGGGCCTGAGCCACCTCGGAGGATGGCTGATGGAACTGCGTTTCGAATTGGCGCAGCACCCCATCGCTCACTTCATATGCGAAGCTGTTCTCGGCCCTGGCGCGGAACACCACTCCATCAATTCCAGTCCTAATCAGATCGGTCAACAATTGGGCCATCACCGGCTGAACCGCCGAAGACAGCAGGTCGAACTGCGTCCAGGGATGCACTCTACGCCGGGTCGGATCGTAGAGGAGCATCCGACTGGTCGGGCGGCTGTCCGACAGAGGCGCATGAAAAAGATCCATGACGGCGTAGACAGAAATGCCCAATTCATGGGCTTGCGGCACAATCACACTATACCAATCAGTGAGCACTGGCCCTCGTGACGTGGCAAACAAGGCGCCCTTTGGCACCTCCGGGGATGAGCCGGCCGAGGCGGCGCCGATTGCGGTAGAGGGCCTGGTGAAGGACGATTCCGGGCTGGCGTCCAACAGAATAGCGCTGATCCCCTGAGCACTTAACT
>JBDTWG010000312.1:0-4630 GCA_040006855.1 Nitrospira sp. | reverse complement strand
TGCCTAATGCCACAGCTTCGACGATGGTGCCATAGCCAGGTTTGGTGAGGACCATGTCCACGGAGGCCAACACATCTTTGAACGGCAGGCCCACGGTAGCGAGTGACGCCACCCGGCTGAGTTCCTGGGGGACGTGGCCGTCGACGAGAAAGCGATAGGGAGGCATCTTCTCCATAGCCTCGAACGGAAGCCCTTGCAAGGCAATCCCGCCAAACCCGACGAGAATGATTCGATCCGATGCCGGCGCGCCGATGGCCTCGCGGAGTCGGACGGTCTGTGGCGCCGCCGGTTCCGCGATCGGGCCGATATCGAGCACATTTCGGAACGCCGTCACGGCCAAGCCAGGGGCCACGCGCAAAAAGCAATCGGCCAGCGCATAGGCCTCACGAATTTGTCGAAGGATCTCAGTCTGCTCGCTGACGGAGGGATCAACAAATGGTTCCAGCACCAGATCCCAGGAGAGGGAGCACATGCCGATGGTGGGAATGCCGGTGGCGGCTCCGGCGGCCACCCCCAGATGGGAGATGTCGGAGAGCACACAAGCGGGAGCGGCGGCACGGATGAGCGCGGTCTCAGCCTCGACCTTGTGTTTCCAATCGGTATGGAATGTGCGATGGGCGGCCCAGGTGCCGGCGATGTCGATCTTCAGCGGGCCATCTTGGATGCAGCCCACATCTTGCTGCGCGGTACTGAGTTGCCAGGGAATGGTGAGGCGGGGTTCGAAGAAGCCGGCGGGAACGGTCGTCCGCAGGATGGCGGTGAGGTTGGGCACCAGCCGTCCCAGCGCATTCAGCACCGGCGCGACTTGCGCGGCATGACCGTAGCCGTGACCCGAGATGGCGCACCAGATCAGCGCCATGGCAAGGTGCCGAAAAAGCCCTCCAACCTCGTCTTCGGCTGGGTATCATCCTCGCCGCACTTCCGAATGTACGCCTCCGAGTCTTCCTCGCCTGCGGCCTTGTGGGATGCTCTTGTTGGGCAGTCTGAAAGGCCTAGTCGAAAAAGTTCCATCCGGAGTTCAGCTATTCGATGACACGTCGGATTCCAGCGGGGCGATGTTGTATTGCAGTTCCAGGTCGAATTCATCGATCAGCTCATTCACCGCTTCGTAGCCCATATCCGAGCGGACTTCGTTGATGACGAGTTCAATGGCCATGGCTGCATGCTGGCCATATTGGGTCATGGCGGATTCGATCCGCTGTCTGGCTGTATCAAGATTCATAGATCCTCCTGAATGACTTATCCAAGCGTGCGTAACAGCTGTTGTAATTCCGGAACGAGATCGACCCCGCCGTTGGAGCGGCCGGAAACCGCAGCATCGATACCGGCTTGCAAGACCGGCTTGGCGGCGTCCTTTTTGCCCAGCGAAACCAGCGCCCGCCCGAGCGCGAGGTGAGAGGCCACATGCGTCGGATCGAGTTGGGCGGCAACGGTGAGGTGTTCGACGGCCTCTTCGGCGCTGCCGCCTTCTTGCAGAATTTTATTTCCCAGGCCGTAGCGGCCTAAAAATCCCTTGGGGTTCTTCTCAACCATTTGACGAAAGGCACTGATATCCATGAGGCTCCTTGTGAAGCGTAAGTGGCTTGTGACAAGAGGGCGGATTGTACCACCGGCCCTCTTCAATCAGCTATGGGCCGTTCAGTTTTGACGGCTCGGAGTCGCGCGAGCCGTTCGCGGTCGGTGGCAGCCGGCGCTCGTCCCGTTCCCAGAGCTAGGTGATGCAACCGTTCCACGCAGCGGATCGCCGCGATCGTATCATGCCGCTGTTCGTACAGATCGGCCAACTCCCGCAGCACGGCCGCTTCGCCGGTCGGATTGCCCAGCTTGATGAAATGCTCCGACGCATTGTTGAAACAGCGTTCGGCTTCGACCGGACGGCCGCTTTCACGAAACGTTTTTCCCAGCTGACTGTAGGTACCGGCGAGGCCCTCTTCGTTGCCGACGACCCGATGAGAGTCCAGCGCCTGTTGAAACCACTGCACGGCCTCATCCCAATGCTGCTGCCGACCTTCCTCCATCGCCAGGTTGTGGTAGAGGATGCCGAGGGCGCGATGATCATTGAGCGGCTTCAACAGATCGAGGGCTTCCAGGTAGTAGGGGCGTGCCTTCTCGGGCCGCTCGGCTCCGATGTAGAGATTCCCGAGATTGACGAGGGTGTGGGCAATGGCGTGCGGGTCCTGTTCGCTCCGTTGAATGCTCAGCACTTCCTTATAGCAGGCATCGGCCTTCTCCAACTCGCCGGCCAGGGCGTAGGTATTACCGAGATTGCCGAGACTGTTGGAGAGTTCGCGTTGAGCCCCGGTGATGCGATCGTCCTTCACGGCTGCCTCCCAAGCGGCGCGCGCCTGGACGAGATCTCCGCGATGGATAAAAATGCGTGCGCGATGTTTGTCGTTTTCAGCCATCTCTCAGATTCGTCGTTCGTATCTCGTCGTTCGTATCTCGTTTCCGAAACGCTTCGCGCTTCACGAGTGACGCTTCACGGCTTGCGTCAATCGCCACCCTTAGGCGTATCTTTCCTGAACTCCACTACGATCTCGTCCTCTTCGTCCAAGCCCAATCCGGCACGAAACGATTCGAGTAGCTCAGAGACGTAGGCGACGTGCCGTGGGTCTTTTCCCTCAGGCGAGGCCAGGTACGTCTCCGATAATCTCATCCCGGTTTGGAAGTGATGGGCGATCGTTTCCTCCGTCACCTGCTGCCAGGTGATGTAGATGCAGAAGGCCTGAAACGTGTGGGCCTGGGGATGCCGGTCGGCCAGCGCGAGCAATTGCTCATAGGCCTCGCGCGCCAGGGCGCCGGCGTTGGAAGAAAAGGTGCCTTCGAGTTCAACGGCCCGGTCCCAATCGGCACCGAGTTCAACTTCCGATTCCTGCAGGGTATCTTGAGCGGCCAAAGCGGCATCGAATTGCATGGATGACTCTTTCCTGAAGCGTGATGGTGAAACGGCTATCGGGCACTCGTGTCTGCCGGATGCAGACAGGCCCTGCCTCAGCATACGCGGGGAGAGAAAAGCAGGTCAATGAGGGCCCATGCTTGAGTCGCTCGCGCGAGGCTTGTAGAGTGAACAGTGGGTTGTCGGATGGTTCAGCAATATCCTCTGAATGATTGGGAGGTGGTTATGGCGGTCGAGTCGGTGATGTTATCGCTTGGAGCGAGCGCACCTCCCTTTGCCTTACGCGATGTCGTGAGCGGGCAGGTCTTTCAGCTCGACTCGTTTGCCGGCAAGTCCGCGTTGCTGGTGATGTTTCTCTGCCGGCATTGTCCTTACGTGCTGCACGTCCAAGATGAAATCGCCAAGCTGGGTCGGGACTATGAGCCGAGCGGTTTGGGCATCGTCGGCATCAGCAGCAACGATCCGGGGCATTATCCCGATGATGCGCCTGAGCGGCTCAAGGAGATGGCCCAACGCCTGGGGTTTCGGTTTCCCTTCTGCTTCGACGAGACCCAGGACGTCGCGAAGGCCTACAAGGCCGCCTGCACGCCGGATTTTTATCTCTTCGACAAGGAACGACGACTGGTCTACCGAGGGCAGTTGGATGACAGCCGACCAGGCACCGGCAAGCCGGTGACCGGCCGCGACCTGCGCGCCGCGATCAATGCCCTCCTGGGCGGTAAGCCGATAGAGAGCCACCAAAAAGCCAGCATCGGCTGCAGCATCAAGTGGAAGCCGGGCAATGCGCCCGCCTATGCCTAACGCCCTCCATCAAGCCGGAGCTGACTGACCCCACCATACGCTGTAGCAGCACTCCCTGCGCTTTAGGAAAATGCCCTGAAAACCGATAGAGAGAGCCGAGGGCTGCGGAAAACCTGCGCAGATCCTGCGTAAGGAGGAGCATTGACCATGGCATCGGCACAAGAACTCGTCCAATCCTGCTCGAATATCTTTACCCTCCCGGAAATTTACTTTCGAGTTCGTGATGTCGTGGACAATCCCCACTCCACCATGGATGATCTGGCAAACGCCCTCAAAATCGATCCGGCAATTTCCGCCCGTGTCCTCAAGATCGTCAACAGTCCGCTGTATGGATTTCCCAAACAGGTTGATACCGTGACGCGCGCCGTGAACCTCCTTGGCATGCAGGCCGTCCGCGACCTGGTGACGGCCACCACCATAGGCCGTCGCTTCAGCGGGATGACCACGGAAATCATGGATCTATCCGCCTATTGGCGCAAGAGCGTTCTCTGCGCGTTGATGGCCGCAAAAATCGCCAAAGCCTGTGGTATCCGGGACAGCGAGCGATTTTTTATCGAAGGCCTGCTGCGAGATATCGGGCATCTCGTCCTCTACCAAACCATTCCCCAGCGCGCTCAGGCGGCGCTCATTGAAGCCGGATATCTCGGGACGTCGCTGGCGGAAGTCGAGCAGGCCAGCATCGGATGCGACTATGCCGAAGTCGGCGCCGAACTCATTCATTCCTGGGGAATGCCCGCCCAAATCGAGCAGGCCGTTCGCCACCAACTGAATCCTCATGAGGCAGGAGAACACATACTGAATGCATCGATCGTTCATCTGGCCGGCGTGGTGGCGGACGAGTGCGAGTTGCCTCCATCCCATGCCGCACAAGAGCCGATCTTTGATCCGCACGCGATGCAATTGACGGGCTTCAACATCGATGAGCGGCCCGTC
>JBDTWG010000311.1:0-4682 GCA_040006855.1 Nitrospira sp. | reverse complement strand
TCAGTGGCTGACGCTAATCACCAAAAAATAAACCCGCGTACTCACCGCGGATGATCATGGGATCGTCGAGATAGGGGTTCATACGCTTATTGAACCTTCGTGAGAAGTGGTCGACGTCGTTGAGGAACGGCCAGGCTCTGCCTGTTGGGGTAAACAAACGACGACCTGACATTATTGTCATGGAAGTCATGCTTTCATTACCTCAATGAATCGAATACACTTCGGCACCTCACCAAGACGATCCCAGGAAGCAAGATCATCTTCCTCACCGGTCAGGCCAGTTCCGCCTCCATAGCGGAGGCGTTCAAGGCCGGCGCATCGGCCTATGTCTTGAAACGTTCAACGCCTTCGGACTTGAGTCAAGCCATTCAAGCCGTGTTGAAGGGACAATGTTACCTGACTTCCCTCGTCACCAGAGACGTGCCGGCGAACGGCGCGAAGGGCTCAAAACAAGAAGCAAGTGGAGCGACCGTGGCGTCCCTCACTCCCCGCCAGCGAGAAGTGCTGCAGCTCATTGCAGAAGGAACGCGGGACGAAAGAGGTGGCCACGCTGCTCAATATCGCCGTCAAGACGGTCGAGTTCCACAAGTTCCGCATTATGGACCAACTGAATCTCCATTCCACCCTCGCTCTGGCGAAGCAAGCCATCGCCGATGGGCTCATCAGCTCTAGTCCTCCCCCGCTCAGTCAGGCAGCTGCTCGAATTGTCGTGGCGCTTGGTTGAAGGGCTTTTCGCCCCCTCCACATCTACCGGAATCCATAGCTTGAGGTTGGACTGCGCATCGGACTGTGTCAGTTTGATGCAGTCTTGCATAAGTAACGGTCCGCTCATCCTCAAGTAACCTTCCTAGTTCCCAGTCTTGTGCGATCGGACTAGTATCCAGGCCTGTTGAGGAGACCAGAAGTGAATACCCGAGAGAGGGAGCGTCTTATTCACTGTCGAGATTCGATGTCCTCACCCGGCTATCTGCAAAGGAGGGTCAGAATGAGTGGCCTAATTCCTTCTTATCTTCGCCTCGCTCTCTTCCATATATTGGCCCTGTTGGTGGTCTATGGGGAGGACGCGTTGGCCTTCCAAATCGAGCCGAATCCGAATCCTTTTCAAGGAACCATTTCCGTCACCACCACGGGCGAGAATCTCGTAGAGTTTAGCAACCAGGGCACGATCGATATCCTAACGGCTGCAAAACTGAAGAATACTTCCGTGCTGAACAATTCCGGCACCATTAACATGGCACCGGGTGCTCCGGATCCCGTCGATATAGAGCACCCTTTCCCGGCCGGTGAGTTGGTGAATGAAGGCACCATTAAAAATCTAACTACCGGTCAGATTACCAATAGTGGCACGCTGAGCAATTCAGGCACCATAGAAAACCAAGGCGCGATCACTGGCCCGGGCCTCGTTAGCAATGCCGGGACCGTGACAAATAGCGGGACATTCATACAGAGCGGTTATTTTCTGAATCTTAAAGGAGCAACACTAAATAATGACAACAGTTGGACAGTCAACGGTATTTTAGACAACGCCGGGCATATCACGAACAACAAGGACATTTCTGTTTTGGGAGGTTTTAATAATGGTTCGCACTTTGAAGCCGATCAACCGGGATCGATCATCAATAACGGAACAATAACTATTAGCTCAGGCGCGGTCAGTCAATTCGGCCAAGGATTTCATAATAGAGAGTCAATTCTGACGAACTATGGGGCCCTCAATATTGCCGGCGGTTTTACTAATAATGAGACCTCCGACACTAAACCAGGCATGGTGATCAGTTCGGGCACCATTACGGTTGAGGAGACGGGGAAGTATCTTCAGGGGGCCAATGGTTCGACCCGGATGGACGGGGGAATTTTCACCAACCGGGGCAGCGTTCAACTCGGACAGGGCAGTTTTTTCACCGTCGGTCGGCCGGAGGCTGAATATAAACAGGAGACGGGCGGCTCGACTCAGGTGGACGGGAGATTCACGAACCAAGGTACCGTGACAATACAGCTGCGTGGAGACGCAGAGAAGTCCTTTACCGTGGGGTCGACAGGGGAGTACGTGCAGAAGGATAGTGGGAAGACCCAAGTCGATGGCAGCTTCACGAATCATGGCAGAGTGACCATAGAATCGGGAGGCGGCGCACAGAACTCTTTCACCGTCAGTTCGACGGGCGAGTATGTGCAGGGGCCAACTGGGAAGACGCAGGTGGATGGCAAGTTCTCGAATGAAGGTAGAGTGACAATACAAGTGCCCACCACATCACAGAACGCCTTCACGGTCGGGTCGACGGGGCAATATAATCAGTCGTCCGTTCCCGCGCTGGGGGTCCCAGCGGTAACGGTCAACAATGGCACCTTTACCAACGAAGGTGCGGTGCGTCTTGCTGCCGGGACGTTCTTCGCCAATACCGGACAATACAATCAGTCGTCCGTCCCCGCGGTCGGGGTCCCAGCCGCTACGACGGTCAACAGCGGAACGTTTACCAACGTGGGAACGACGGTGATCGGCGTAGGGACCTTCGTCAACGACGGTAGCGTGCGGAATTCCGGAGAGTTCAGGGTTGCTGCATTGGGCCAAGTAACGGGTGTCGGCACTTATGAACAAACGGCCATGGGATCTCAGACGGTTGTCAATGGAACATTTGGTAACAACATGAGCATTCAGGCGGGCTCTCTCAGCGGGACCGGGACTATTACCGGAATGGTTACGAATACAGGAGGAGTTGTCCAACCTGGTAGTAGCATTTTACCGGGTACGCTGACCCTTGCGAGCTACACGCAGGGTGTCAATGGGAGATTGGATCTTAAAATTGGAGGATTGCTCGCTGGCTCTCAGTACGACGTACTGAAGGTGAATAGTCCTGCTGTTCTGAATGGTAGTGTATTTATCTCATTGATCAATGGTTTTGTGCCGAAACTGGGCGACACGTTTGATCTGATAAGAAATTCTGGAGTCGGGAGAGACACCGCACTCACGCTCAACCTACAAAACCTTTCCCTTCCAAGTTTGCCAGCAGGGGAAGATTGGATCGCCCAGAGGCTGTTTTCAGAAGGAGGAGGCGGCTTTTTTGAGCTTAGGGTGACGGCGAAGGGCGCCGAGCCAGGCACACTCCTACTCTTGGCTCCCGGGTTCGCGTGGCTGTTGGGCAAGCGGTGGCGGAGGCGGCAGATCCTAAAAGTGGCCAACTGACTTAGCTCTGTGTCAGGTGGATGCAAGCGGAGAATGTCTTTTCAACCGGTGCTGCTACCTCAGCTGTTTCTAGCGCATCGCACCAAGCAAGCGGGCAGCTCAGGAGAGATTTGTAATGGCAAAAGGCTAGCTCTCCTCTGTGCCCTGTGCGTTGCCTTGTCTACCTTGGCTTGCTCGGAGGCTCCGTCAGGCAGAGCCGCCAAGCATGAGAGCCGTGGGGACGCATACGTTCAAGAGGAAAAATTCCGCGAGGCGGTAATCGAGTACAAGAACGCCGTGCGGGCTGCTCCAGATAATCCTTCTCTCCAGTGGAAGCTTGCGAAGGCGGCTTTGAAAGGCGGAGACGCCTCTACAGCCTACCTCGCTCTCAGTCGGGTGGTGCAACTCGATCCCTCCCATTTCGACGCCAAATGGTCCCTCGGCGATTTGTATCTCGCCGCAGGGAAAATGGAGGAGGTCGGCAAGATTGCCGAAGAGCTGGTTACGGCCAATCCACAACACCCCGGGGGCTATCTTCTCCGGGCCGCAGTTGCCCTGGGAGCAGACCGGGTCGCGGACGCGATCGGGCTCCTGAAGCAAGCGGTCGAACTCGATCCGAGGATGATGGGCCCCCTCCTCGCCCTCGCGAATCTCTACTTTGGACAACAAGAGCTGGCGCAGGCTGCCGACTGGTTTGAACGTGCGGTAAAGGCCGATCCTGATTCTGCAGGTGCTCGCGTCGCGCGCGGACATTTCCTGTTTGCGACTGGCGCTCCGGAGGAGGGGCGGAAGGAGTTTCGCAAGGCAGTCGAGCTGAGTTCGGATCAGGAACAAATCAGGCTGGTGCTCGCGGACCGGTATGCCACGCTCGGCCTGCGAGAAGACGCCGAACGCGAACTGGCCGGCCTAATTACGGGCACGAATTCCAACCGGGCACGCAAGGCCCTCGCTGAGCTGAAGCTGACCGCTGGTCAGGTGGCAGCGGCGAAACCGCTCGTGCATGCGATTCTCGAAGTCGATGAACATGACCCGGTGGGCCTCTACCTCAAGGGGCGGGTGGCATTCGCGGAACGTGATGTGCTCCAAGCGGCCAGCCTGTTCGAAGAAGCGATCGGTCGTGATGCGACCCTTGCCGGACCTCATCTCTACCTAGGGCTGGTCAGATCGGCGCAGGGCCGACTGGACCAGGCAGAGGAAGAACTGCGTGAGGTGACCAGGCGGGACTCCTCTAACCAGACTGCGCATCTGGCTCTCGCGAAACTGTATCTCACACAGCAGAAGCCGGCTGAGGGAGAGAAGGAAGCCTGGCAAACGTTGCGATTGAACCCCGCCAATCTGGAAGCCGCAGTCCTATATGGCGATGCGTTTGTATTGGGGAAAAATTGGACCAAGGCCGAAGAGGTGTATGGCGCGATCATCAGGCAGCTTCCCAGACAGCCCATTGGCTATGTGAAGATGGCGGCTCTCCGCAAGCTGCAAGCACGGTCGGCCGAGGCCGCGCAGCTCTTCTCGCAGGCGCTTCTGC
>JBDTWG010000310.1:0-4691 GCA_040006855.1 Nitrospira sp. | reverse complement strand
TTCCGCCCGTTTCATGGCTTTGATCAATTGCGCATACTGGCTGCGCGTCTGGGTGAGCTGCTTTTGGCTTTTTTGACGCAATGTGGCGTTGGAATACTGCTTCAGCTCAGCGTTCCATTCCTCAAATAAGGCGTCAGACACATTTTCGACTGACGCGATTCGATCGCGAACTACCTGTGCCCGCTTTTCGCTCTGTTGGTATTCTTCATTCAGCACATCGTACTTGTCCTGTAATTCGCCGCCCTGAACGTTCAGAGTCTTGGTGAAGCGATCGAGAGCCGATTTGAATTGTTCTTTCGCGTCCTGTTGGGCGTCGCGGGCCTTTTTCACATCGCTCACCATCAGGTCGCGCTTGTGATAGCCCAGTTTTTCCATCGTTTCGTAATAGGCTGTCTGACAACCGGAACCAGTGAGGCTGATCAGGATGATTCCGCAGGTCAGCGCGAGCGGCAAGAGTCTGCGAAAGCAGAGAGGATACTGAACGTACATGATGCCATCCTTGTCTAGGCGGTTCATCCACCGGCCGGTCAAGCCGGGGAGCCGAGTGTCACTGCCAGGGTATGTGATCATCTTCAAAGAAAGTAGATCGATTGAAGCCGACTGCCTGCTGCCACTCTAGCAGATCGATCATGCATCTTCTATTCGTTCCTGCCGCCTGTCAGATAACACAGATGGACAATCCTTGCCCATATTGATCTCTGATCTTTTCATGGCGGGACAGCAATCACGAGCCTGGCGCCTAGACACCGGAGAATGAATCCTGGCATCCTTCAGGGACATGCTTACTGCGCGATCTGGCGCCCGTGCTGGATGAGTTTTTAGAGGAAAGGAGTCAGCAGCATGCCGAACAATACAGTCCGTCTTCACCGCGTACTTAGAGCAACACCGGAACGCATTTACCGGGCATTCCTCGACGCGGATGCCATGGCGAAATGGCTGCCGCCGAACGGGTTTACCGGCAAAGTGCATCAGATGGATGCCAAGGTGGGTGGCACCTACAAGATGTCGTTCACCAATTTCACCACCGGCCAGATCCATTCATTCGGCGGGAAATATCTTGAGCTGGTGCCGCACGAACGCCTGCGCTATACGGATATATTTGACGATCCGAATCTCCCCGGAGAAATCCAGGTGACGATCACATTGAAGAAAGTGTCTTGCGGGACCGAGATGACAATTGTGCAGGAAGGTCTTCCCGACGTGATCCCCCTTGAATCCTGTTATCTGGGCTGGCAGGAATCGCTGATTCTTCTCACGAAACTCGTCGAAGCGGAAATTCCTGGTTAGAACGGGTTTTGGTAGACGAGACCGATGCCAGCCGTGTGATGGGGGCGCGTGCCAGCGTTGCGTATGGGTGACGCTGATCCATCGCGAGACCGCAGAGCGTTCTCCTTCGTGTCGAGGCCAGAGGAGAAGATGCCAGTGATTTGCCGTCAACACATTAGGAGGCGATCCGGATGGTGGCATGGGCGCGAGACTCAGCGAGGATCGTTTCGAACGCGGCGTAGTCAGCGGAGTTTTCGAGTGAGGGCAGGCGTCCCGTGCGACGATACGGGACATGATAGGCGAGGCCTTCGGTAGCGAGGCGTGGGCTGCCTGGCATGGGCGACCTCGTACCGAACCCGTAGCGATCCCATCAAGAAAAGACCTCCGGCCGCTTCTCTTGCTCCCGCATTGCAGCCGTGACTTTGGCTCGAGACGCAGTCGTCAGACTGATTCTTCACGCGGAACTCTTGAAGGAGTTGGGATGGTTCTCTAAGTCTACCGATTGGCAGTTTCTCGATACCACGCGAAGCCTCTATCCGTCGGTTGCGCATTCCGTGATGCCTGCTACAATGCGCTGGTTTCTGTCGTGCAGGCAGTGATGAGCCCTGGCCACAGCCGCACAACCTGTAGCCTACAACGCAAACCATCAGATAGGGGGTCTACAACATATGGGACGTTATAATGCTCATCCAATTCTCAGTGCGGCTGGTCCGTGGAAGAACGGAGGAGTCGGTTGAACCGCTTGGTAGTGCTTGGCTCCATCGTGGCTGCTGTCCTGCTGATCGGCAATGGAGAAGAGGCCGCCGGTGTAGGAATTAATGGCGCACCTGTTCTGACACGCGGGCCTCTGAAAGTCTCCAAAGCCAATCCCAGATATTTCGCAGATGCCGACGATCGGGTGGTCTACCTGACCGGCTCCCACTATTGGGAAAATTTCCAGGATGTGACGGAACCATTTGACTATGAGGCCTATCTCGATCGTCTAGTCGTGCTGCATCACAATTTCATCCGGTTGTGGGTCAGCGAAACCATTCGGTCTTCAGCAGGCTGGCTCATGCATCCCCTGGCCCGGCCGAATCCCGTCCTTCCGCTTCCCTATTTGCGTACCGGTCCCGGTGTGGCTTTGGACGGCGAGCCTCGCTTGGATCTGTCTCAATTCAATCCGGAGTATTTTGAGCGGCTCCGAACCAGGGTCATGCAAGCTGGACAGCGAGGGTTGTATGTGTCGGTGATGCTGTTCCAGGGATTCAGCGTGGTCGGACAAGGCGCTTGGAAGGCCCACCCGCTCAATGCCGAGAACAATGTCAATGGGATCGACGGTGATCAGGATGGGGATGGAGAGGGGAAAGAGGTCCAACGGAGGCCTGATGTCAAGGTTTTGAAGGTGCAAGAGGCCTATGTGCGGCAGGTTCTCGAAACGCTGCACGACCTGGACAACGTGCTATACGAAATCGTCAACGAGGCCGTTCCTGAGTCGGTGCCCTGGCAGTATCATTTCATTCGCTTCATCAAACAGTATGAACAAGAACACGGGTTCGAGGCCCATCTCGTGGGGATGACATTCTTCCAACTCGGCGAGTTCGGCGGCGGAGACAATGCCACCCTGTTCGACAGTGAGGCTGATTGGATATCTCCGGGAGGCTATACCAAGTATGCCCGCAATCCTCCTGTGGCCGACGGCCGCAAGGTGATGATCCTAGATACCGATCACATCCATGGCATCGGCGGTGATCGGGATTTCGTCTGGGAGAGTTTCTTCCGGGGCTACAATCCCATTTACATGGATCCGTTCGGCGTCGCGCATGACTTGACGATCGGAGAACCAGTGCTGAATGAACCGGCGCATGATCGCGCGCGAGCGGCAATGGGGGTATCCTGGCGCTGGGCCGCCAAGCTTGACCTAGGCCGCATGACTCCTCGAGGTGAACTCACGTCGACCGGCTACTGTTTGGCTGACCCGGGCGTGGAGTACCTCGTGTATGTCCCGGCCGGAGGTGCGTCACAACAGTCGGCTGGTTCGCGGACGGCCCGGCCCATAACCATCAACCTCTCCGGCGTGACGGGTCAATTTGCGGTGGAATGGGTGGATTTAGAGGCGGGAACGACTCGCCAGGCCGGTCTGCTCGAGGGAGGCGGAGAGAGATGGTTGATCGCCCCATTTGCCGAAGACGGACTGGTACATCTCTATCGAACGAAGGAACCGCTTCACGCTCAGCCGTGAGCGCTCGGACACATCGACTCTGCATCAATGGAGGTGGGAAAAAACGAAGGGGTCGGGAGTCTTTTCTCATGATACTTTTGGCCGACCTCATGGCTTAGCGTGGATGCCATTCCAAACCATTTAGCCATTCGCCGCACCCAGGCTTTCTCACCGAATGGGCGGCATGGCGGGGTCAGAGTAGGAGATGCCAATGATGAGGCATCAGGCAGGAGCGATCTCGTACCCAACCCGCGGCGATCCTGTCAAGAAAAGACTCCCGACCCCTTTTCTTATTCGACACTAATGACGACTTGATGCGGTGGGATATGAGAAGAACCGGGCACATTCTACAGGTTCTTGTCGGTCTCGCCTATCGTTGTGCGAGGGGAGGAAAGCGATGCTAAATGATGCAGGGTGACTGTTGAATGTGAATCCCGCAAGAGACAGGCTTCACGAAGTGGCGTGCGCCACGCGCCGGTAAATGTTTGATAGCTAGATCTGACTTGCGCTGTTGCATTCCTTCTTCATACCTCGGATCTGACAGGTTCTGTTCACCGCTGTGTTCCCCTGAATCGAACGTCAGATGTATTGAATACGAGGGGCTATCGGCCGAATCACTTAGAATAGGCCAACGGTGGGGTTGTGCAGTTTACTGCAAGCTCGGAGGCGTCTCGATCACCTCGGGGGCGATGGGAAAGCGGTGAGGGTGAGAAAGCGAGCGACAGAGACTGTTAGGGCTGGGAAATGTGAGATTGCAAGACCTGACCCTGATTGGTTCTCCGTTTGGGTACCTACGATGAGTGTGCTGTTACGTATGCTGAGATGACAGAACCGGTGAGAGTAGTCAGATCGTTAACACCCAACATTCCTAAGGAGGTTTCGCCATGTATATCAAGACCTGGGCCACAATATTGATGCTCGGCAGCATATGGGTCAGCAGCAGTCATGCGGGAGAAGGAACGGTTCCCTCGCCGGAAGTCGCCAAAAGTATCGGTCAGGCTCTTCTAAAAGCCTATACGTTTGAGCCTGTCCACCCGAACCCGCCCAACCATCTGTGGCTGGACGAAGGCCACGGCCGGGTGCAGTTCATGATGTTCGACAAGCCCGTGAGCGACCCCACTGCAACATTGCAGTGGGTAGGCCAAGGCGTCAAAGGCCGGTTTTGCGCCGAATCGCAGCCTGATCATGGGAAGACAGGCTTTACCCATTTTCATCGGACGAAGAC
>JBDTWG010000309.1:0-4696 GCA_040006855.1 Nitrospira sp. | reverse complement strand
CAGGAAATTGGGCGGCCAATCCCTGGCTTAACGCATCCGCCACCACATAAATGTGCTGCTTCATCCCCTTCCAGGTATCGGCCTCGTGCGTATAGTCACCCTCTTTCAACTGCTGAAATTGCGTGATGTGATGGGCTGCGTGAGCCATGAGCAGGCCCATGAGAGTATCCTTCGGCAAATAGGGATTCGCGCCGCTGAGGAACGTCGAGATCTCCGCCGCGTTGGCGGTGAGCGCCTTCACGGCGGCTTCCTGCTGACTCGCCGAACCTACGACGGTCGCGTCCAAATGATCACGAATGGCACCGTAATGACCGGCCAACAAGGTAAAGAGCTTGTCGGACGCCGCCTTACCATAGAAGGGCTCGATGGACCGAGCAATCTGCTCGGCATTGGCCACTACGCCCGTCTCAGCCACGGTTCTCGCCGAGGCATTTTTGTCCATGGTCGCCACGGCGACATTTCGAATGGACAAAATATGGCCGAGCCAGAGATCCCGAAGGACGGCTTTGGTCTCCGCGACCTTGATCGGATGTGCCGTCGCAGGTTGAGACACGGCCGAAGCAGGCGAGTCGGCGCTATGCGCGCAGGCGATCGGGGACACAGTCAGCATCAACACAACACAGGTACGACATAATATTTCACGCATGGGAAATCTCCTTTGATTACAGACATAGACAGCAGACATTCCCTCCCAGCACACCATGGGCCGCTAGACCATGCCCCACCTCCCCTGAAAACGATGACAAGCTGCCATCAGATCGGCTGACGCCGGCTGTAGCAACGATGGGCAAGGATAGTGAACGGGAGCGGCGCTGTAAGTTAGCGGGATAACAGTCCGGAGGAAGCCACTAATTTAGAAGCCGGATTCTTTGAGGCTGGCGGAGGATTTTTCAGGGGAGATCAGGAACTGATCGAGGCCGGAACGACGGAGAAGCAGTCCGTCCTTGCGTGCGTAGGTGATCAAGCCCTGCTCACGCAATTGATTCAGGAGCGTCGACACGACTTCACGACGAGCGCCGACCATCTGCGCGAGATCATCCTGCCGAAAATAATGAGTCAGCCGGATCCACTCGCCATCCGGTTCGCCGAATTCATCGGCCAGGCGACCCAGCGTACGAACGAGGCGCTCCATCGTGCTGCTGAACGACAAGGTTTGAATCTGGTCGTACGCCGCCGAGAGCTGCCCCGCCACGTTGGAGAGAAACAACAAAAAAGCCGGCCGGTTCTGCTGGAGATGGGCCACGAATTCATCGAAACTCAATTCGACGACCTCACTGTCCTCCATGGCGACCGCCTGCTCGCGCCGCTCGCCGGTGCAATGACAGAGCTCGCCGAAGACCTCTCCGGCCTGATGCAGGCGCAAAATGAGTTCACGGCCATCCTCGGTCAAAGAAGTCAGTTTTACGAAGCCCCGACGGAGGAAGAAGACACTCTGTGCTGGATCGCCAAGGACATACACGGGCTCGCCCTTGCCCACGGAACGCCCGGGCCGATTCATGAGTTGTTCACAGAGCTTCCCCCGGAAACAACCGGAGAGCGCCTGGCAGTGGCGATGATCTGCCATGTTCATAGCTGTGTGAATCATGGTGCTCCTCCCGACTGTCGCATTCTACAGAACCGGCCGAGCACATGACCAGCCCCCCTTGCGCACCAGGCGGAGCGATGACAGGAGACAGCACCTCACAAGCTGTCTTCTCCGATCCTTTCCCTCAGGCATGGCACCGCACCCCCCTGGAGGGCTATGATAGAAGAGGCTCGCTCGGATATGGCAGGCAGAGGTGGAATGTCTATATGACCACTACTTCTCAGAGGGCGCTGAAGCGGGAACGGCACGGAGGAATGATCCTTGTCGTTACGCTCTGTGCCGTCGTCTCCCTGGCAGGCAGTCTACTCGTCTGGGGCGGCTCCGCCTCCAACGACGGGGCGGGCAATAGAGTGGTTGCCCCGGAGCTAGGCCGGGCACTATTCAACGGAAAGGGTGTGTGTTCCACATGCCATGGAGTCGATGGTGACAGAGACCTGCTTCCTGCGCACCTCAGTCAGAATACACGCGAGAACATCGCCCATCTCAACCCTGCGCCACCCGACCTGAGGCAGGCAGCCGCCCTGACCCTGACCACCGACAAACAACGATTTGAGGCCATCAGGCACGGACACCTTCGCACCGCCATGTATGCGCTCTCTCAAGAGACGCTGTCTGACGAAGAAATTCTCGCTATCCTCCCCTACCTCGCGTCGATTCGCGGCACAGCGTCGGCTCCCGTCTCAACGCCTGAGCCGAACATGCTTCTGGGGGGCAATGCCAAGAACGGGCGGCAACTTTATCATGAGATCGGCGGCTGCGCCGTCTGCCATGGCATCGACGGGCATCTGAATCGACGACCGCCGATATCGGCCGCTTTGGCCAAGAAGCTCGATCGGCTTTCCACGCCGCCCGCGAACCTCAGAGATGCGGCCACACTCAAGTCGAGCAACGATGAGGACCGCTTCCGCTCCATCAAGCTGGGTCATCCCGGCACGGCAATGTACCCCAAGAATCTCCTCCGGGACGAAGACATCCGCGACCTTATGGCGTATCTGAGCACTCTTCGCGGAAAAGATCGGTAATCAACGTCCCTGAGAATTCTCTCCGGCACTCAATAAAGGCAGTTGCTCGGAGCGATCGTGGGAGATGGGGGAAGATAGACGCGATGGAGTCCTGACAAAAACGGACATTCAACGGTAAGGCTCGCGGAGGCAGCGACCGCATTGAACACAACAACACAGCGGTCCCCACCTCCATGCCCGGACAACTCCGGCGTGAAACACTTTAGCTAGGGCCGGGAGGATCTTCGCGATCTTCTCCCGTCAGTAACTCGGCCTCTTGCGGTTCAAGTGCCTGCAGATCGGTCAAAATGCTCTGCAACACCTGCCGGCGCTGCTGCAATGCTTTCTTCGGAATATCCCGCGTCTGCGGTTCCTGCGCCGATTCCGGCAAGTTCACCAGGGCTTCGGCTTCCCCCACGGTGGCGTACTTGTACGATTCAACATACTTATGGTTCGCGCCATATATTTTAATGAGGATGTCTTCTGTCTCAGCGTCAAACTGATCGAAGGTGGGATTCACGACCGTGTGATGGGCGAGGCCCTCAAGTTTATCGATCTGAGCTTTGAGATCATCGCTTCGCAGTCGAGCGTGATACATGGAATTGACTTCAGCCATAACCTCGTCTCCTTCCAGGGTTGATTTCTGTATAATCCCCTTTGCTAGGTTCAACAGCTAGGAATTCCCCTGGTGGCCTGAAGGTTCTTATCCCGCGCACTGACATCAGGCTCGGCTCTGTTGCTCTCGTCCGATCTGCCCGTCATACCGATTGGAAGACTTGAAGAGTTCAAACTGCCCTTCCTTGGCGTAGGGGGCCAGACGATTCCGTAAGCCCTCCATTTCAGCAACCGTCATCGGCGTGAAGGTTCGCGCGATCGCGAGATTCTGTCGAAGCACCTCACGCGAATCGATTCCGCTGACCACGGTCGCCACCGGTAAGCTCAAGACGTACCGCAGGGCTTCTTCGGGAGTGACGAGGCCTCGTTTGACGGCGTCTCCGTTTCCGCTCAGTGATTTCATCGCCAGCGGCGCAATGCCGCGCTCATTCAGAACCGGCAACACCGCCTGCTCGAAACTGCGGTAACTGCCATCGAATACATTGAGCGGTAACTGACAGGTGTCGAAGGGAAAGTCGTGCTGCAACATCTTGAGATGGATCGCCGGATCTTTGTGGCCAGTGAACCCGAGAAACCGGACTTTGCCTTGCCGCTTCGCCTCCAGCATGGCCTCGACCACCCCGCCGGGAGCAAAGTGTCGATCGGGGTCGTTGGCGTAAATCACTTCATGAATCTGCCAGAGATCAATGTGGTCGGTTCGCAGACGGAGGAGCGACTCTTCAAGTTGCTGCATCGCAACCTGCTTGCCGCGTCCGTGTGAACACACCTTGGTCATGAGAAACACCTGCTGCCGACGACCCTGCAACCCCTTCCCCATTCGTTCCTCGGAGACGCCATGGTTGTATTCCCAGGCGTTATCCAGAAAAGTGATACCGGCATCGATGGCTTCCTGTAGGACCCGAATGGCTTCAGCCTCCCCGTCGATCCGCCCCAGGTGAGCGCCGCCAAAACACAGGGCGGAGACTTCCACCCCGGTTTTTCCCAACATGCGCCTGGGCACCGTTCCGGAGCCGGGCTCCGACGTTGCCGCCAGCGCCTGCCGGTCGGCCAAAGCCTGTGCCAGCGCGTGAGGACCATTCAAGGCCAGCACTGAGCCCGCCATGCCGAGCGTTTTCAACAGCTGTCGACGATCGACTCGAGTGGACCAGAAATTTTTCGGTGTCGTACGCCTATCCATCGCGCCCGCTCCCTTCGTTCAATAGCATGCGGATACTACGGCTTGACTGTGATCCGTAGACAGGAGCCCCACAACTAGGGATCAGCCTGGTACAGGTCCTCCGATCTCATCGGAACGGCCGCAGTCCTAGCCGAGCGACAAGGTACCCCACGATGACCAGATTGATGCACAGAACCACCACATGCATTACCGACACCTGCCGCATCACTTCGTGAAATTCAACAGGCAGGAACACACTGGTGGACATGACGGTCAAGAAAGCGGCCCACGAGGCCTCGATCCACAGGCCGAACCCTTCGACAAACAACAGGGCGGCAT
>JBDTWG010000308.1:0-4706 GCA_040006855.1 Nitrospira sp. | reverse complement strand
GCTCGTCCGGCCTCCAACCTTTCGTCAACGCGTACCAGAACATCCAAAGTGAGGACGCAGACGTGCAGGTTGTGGGTGGTGTGGAAAGCATGAGCCGCGCACCGTTTGTATCTCGAGACATGCGCTGGGGAAAACGGCTTCGCAACGCGGAGCTTATCGACAGTATCTGGGAAGGATTGACCGACGCCTTTTGCGGGCAGTTGATGGGTCGCACGGCTGAGAACCTCGCAGAGGAGTTCGGGATCAGTCATGAAGAGCAGGACCGATTTGCCGTGGAGAGCCACCGCCGGGCCTTCAAAGCCGTTCGGGAAGGCCGGCTCAAGGATGAAATTATTCCGGTTATGGTCCCCAAGTCGGTGGCCGGGCGCGAGGTCGCGCCGGTCGTCGTCACGCAAGACGAAGGTCCGAATGTGGGTTTGACGGAACAGCAACTCGCGCTTTATCCGCCTCTGTTTAAGGAGGGCGGGACAGTCACGGCGGGGAACAGTTGCCCGCTCAGCGACGGAGCCGCCGCCGCAATCGTCATGTCTGCCGCACGTGCGCGCGAGCTGGGGTGTCCTACGCTCGGCCGCATTAGAGGGTATGCATTCATCGGCGTGGATCCGACGCGCATGGGTATCGGGCCGGCCGAAGCGCTGCCGTTGGCGCTCAAGCGCGCCGGTGTGAGTCTCACCGATCTGGAGCTCATCGAAGTAAACGAGGCGTTTGCCGTGCAGTATCTCGCGGTGGAACGCTTATTGGGACTCAAGCGTGACCTCGTGAACGTGAACGGCGGCGCGATCGCACTGGGCCATCCGGTCGGCATGACCGGTGCACGTTTGGTGATCACCCTCCTGTATGAGATGCAACGGCGCGGCGCCGCCCTCGGCGCAGTGGCCCTATGCGTCGGGGGCGGGCAAGGAGCCGCGATGGTGCTGGAGCGCATGTGATACAGGGATCGGAATGGTGAGGGGCGAGTTCCAATTGCAAATCGGAGCGTAAGGCTCCACGGGAGTCGCCGCATGTCTATCTACAAGGTCGGGGTGCTGGGTGCCGGTACCATGGGCTCGCAGATTGCCGAAGTGGTGAGCTACGCCGGTGTGCCGGTGATGCTGGCAGACATCCAGGAATCGTTGGCCAGGCAAGGTGTCGAGTCTGTGCGAGCGATTTACCAGGCTCGCGTGGACAAGGGGAAGATGACGTCTGAGCAAGTGGAGGAGAAAATGCTGCTGGTGACAGCGTCTCCGAACCTCGATGGTCTCCACGATGTCGATCTGGTGATCGAAGCCGTGTCGGAAGATCTCATGCTCAAACAACGGGTGTTCCACGAGCTTGATCGGATCTGTACGCGAAGTGCGATTCTGGCGAGCAACACCTCCGCGCTGTCCATATCTGCGATCGGCGCCTCGACCACGAGGCCCGGTAAAGTGGTCGGACTCCATTTCTTCAATCCGGCCTATGCAATGCCGCTGGTGGAGGTCATCCCCGGCTTGGCCACAGATCCTCAGACTGTCGACGACGTCGTAGGCTTTGCGGAAAGCCTTCGGAAGACACCGGTGATTGTGAAGGAATGTGCGGGTTTCCTTGTCAACCGATTGCTCTCCCCCTATTTGAATGAAGCGGTCTGGTGCCTCCAAGACGGGGATGCATCCATCAAGGAGATCGATCAGGACATGGTGTCATTCGGCATGCCTGTCGGCCCCTTCACTCTGTTGGACACCGTTGGCCTCGATATCGCGCTCGAGGTCGCGCGCATTCTGTACCGATCGTTTGGCCCTCGAATGGCGCCGGCGCCGCTCCTCGAAGCCTTGGTCAAGGCGGGACGGTGGGGAATCAAATCAGGGCATGGGTTCTACGACTATGTGAGCGCCGATGAGCGGGGCCGCGATCAGAGCCTCGAATATCTGACGCAGCAAGTGCGGCAGGATAATGGACACAAAAAGATGAGATGGACCAGGTCTCGTCCTCTGTTGGCCATGGTGAATGAGGCGGTCACTGTGCTGCAGGAAGGCGTTGCCTCGGCGCGCGACATCGACCTGGCGATGGTGGCGGGCACGGGATTTCCGAATGCGAAGGAAGGACCGCTGCATTTTGCCGACCAACTTGGCATCGACCACGTGCTGCAGGAGTTGGATGAGTTGAGAGAGAGCCTGGGCGTCCGCTTCTGGCCCGCGCCGATGTTGCGACGAATGGTGGATGCCGGCTTTACCGGGCACCTCGCGGGACGAGGGTTCTTCTCGTACTGAGGATGCATGCATCTGCCCATTGGTTGGTTGTGTGAAATCGTCAGCACCCTGCTTCTTCTATTGGATCCATGCAGGATTGAACCAACGATTCCATGATGTGAGGCTCGTATGACCACGACGGCCGGCTCGATGCTCTCTTGCAACATTGATGGGGCGGTGGCCACGCTGCTGATCAACCGTCCTCCTGCCAACACGCTGACGCCTGAACTCCTCGCCGAGCTGAGTACGGCTGTCGACCAGCTTGTCGAGGACGACGCAGTGAAAGTGGTCGTGCTGACCGGGACGGGCCGGTTTTTTATCGCGGGGGCAGACATTCGACTGTTGGCTGCGATTTCATCGGCCCTTCAGGGCGAAAGGATTGCGCTGCAGGGCCAAGCAATCTTGAACCAGATCGAAGCGCTAGAGAAGCCGGTGATCGCTGCGATCAATGGCGCCTGTCTGGGGGGAGGACTGGAACTGGCGATGTGCTGCCACATCAGGCTCGTCGCGGAAGGCAGCCGGCTCGGCCAGCCGGAAATCAATTTGGGCATCATGCCGGGATTCGGCGGCACGCAGCGGCTTCCCCGGATCGTCGGTCAATCCAAAGCCATAGAACTGATTTTAACCGGTGATTCGATTTCTGCGCAGGAGGCCAAAGCGATCGGGTTGGTGTCCCAGGTGTTTCCACCGGAAGATCTCCTGCGTCAGGCTCAGGGCCTGGCTCGCACCATCGCCTCGAAAGGTCATGTGGCGCTCCGCGCGTCGTTTCGAGCGATCCGCCACGGCGTCGAACTGGATCTTCGGGACGGCTTAGCCTTGGAAGCGCGCCTGTTCGGTCAACTTTGCGACACGGACGATAAAAGAGAAGGCTTGGCGGCGTTTCTCGAGAAGCGGCAGCCGCGCTTCACGAATCGATGACAGCCTGTTGAGGCAGTTCAGTCAATGAGGAGGCCACGATGGCGCAGCCTTTCGGCAAGCGGGCCTTGGCGTTGGGAGGAGGCGGCTTCACAGGCTACCTCTTCGAGATCGGCGCATTGACTGCATTGGATGATTTGTTCGAGGACGGCATGACCATGAACGACCTCGACCTCTATGTCGGCGTAAGTGCCGGAGCGGCGGCGGCGTCATTGATCGCGAACGGCGTGAAGCCGCAGGAGATCCTGGAAACGAATCTGTCGGGCACCAGGCCCTACTACTTCGATCATCGAAATGTCTTTTCTCCCGCTATTGGAGAGGGTCTCAAGACGGTCTGGCGGGTGACCCGGCAGCTTGTCCCGCTCCTGAAGCTCTATGTGCGTCACTACCGTGAGATGACGTTCATCGACCTGCTCGACAAGGCCCAGGATGCGCTGCCGAGCGGCATCTATACCCTGGAGCCGTTTGCCAAGTATCTGGCCGGGCTCTTTAAGGCCAGAGGGTTGAGTGACACCTTTGCCGGACTCTCGAAAGAACTCTACATTCCGGCGATTGACCTGGAAACAGGAGATGGCGTGATGTTCGGTGACAAGGGCTGGCGGGACGTCCCGATTTCACTCGCCGTCACGGCTTCCTCCGCGGTGCCCATTTATTTCTGTCCCGTCCGAATCCAAGGCCGCGACTACATCGATGCAGGTATTGGCCGCATGGCCTTCTTTGAGGTTGCCGTCCAAAAAAAAGTGGATTTCATGATCATGATCAATCCCATGGCACGGGCCCCGCACAACGGGTCATCGGAGGGGCAGCCAGCCGTCGGCAAGGTTGCTAGTCGAATGCGGGACAGGGGTTTCTTGTCTATCGGTGAACAGGCGTCTCGGATCAACTTTGACGCGCGTTTTTCGCAAGCCTTGGAACGTTTCCAGCGAGACTATCCGGAGAAAGAGGTCTTGGTCATTTCGCCGGTGGAGGACGATGCTCTGTTGTTCGAGCGGAGTTTTCTCAGCTATCGCGATCGGATCCATCTCCTTCGAGCCGGATATGTGTCGGTGATGACGCTGGCGAGAGATTGGTTTGACGGCCTGCCCGAACAATTCGCCCGGCATGGCCTCACCCTGTCACGAATGAGATTTGATGGCCGTGCCCGACGACGCCTCGCGCGGCTTGATCACGTCGCGTCGGTCTCGGCCCCGCGGACGCCTCCACGGATAGTCGCGCCGGCGCATATCGGAGGCGTCGGCGCGGTCTGGCGCAAGGCGAAGTAGTCGCGGCCTAGAGAGCATGTATGGCCACAAGGAAACAGATGTTTAAGGGATCGCTCGCGGCGGCCGAAGCCTCTCGTGACACCCGAGCCTATTCAGGATTTATTTCAGGTCTGTTCGAGGGGGTCGTTCGGAGGCCGTTGTTTACCGGTGCTTCAATTCCAGAGAGGGGCGAAGCGGCGAAGGAATTTATCGAAACTCTTCGCCTGTTACTGATCGACAAAGTGGATCCGGAGGCGATTGATAGGGAAGGCGCGATCGGCGACGATGTGGTCGCAGCGTTCAAACAGATCGGCGCGTTCGGCATCAAGATCCCGCGCAGCTACGG
>JBDTWG010000307.1:0-4786 GCA_040006855.1 Nitrospira sp. | reverse complement strand
CCGTCGGAGTCCTCATCGTGGATGACAATATGCGGGTGAGAGAAACGTTGTGGGAGGCGCTGGGCAGGGAATCCGCCTTGCACGGGTTCGGGAGGCCGTCGATGGACTCACTGCCGTCCAATCGGCCCATGAGCTAGGCCCTCAGATCATCTTGATGGATGTCTCTATGCCTCAGCGCAATGGGATTGAGGCGACCGGATGCACGCCACGACTCATGCTGGATCTGCCGGCGGTGATTCGACAACATCTTCCCGACTAAACGCGGACTCGAGTCCGATGCCGTGACGAGTGGGTCGCGTACATTGTCGCTCCCCTAAATGGCCTGACGTACTCCCGGATCACTCCGGGAGGTTCAACGGTCCCATCCATTCGCCGACCACGAGGTCAGCCACGGCCCGTGTCCACGTCGTGCCGGCAACATAGATGAGGAGTCGTCCCGTGGCGTCGGGTACCATCTCCACGATCGTAGTCCGTGGTTCATGCCACATCCCGAGAGCCGTCTGAAAGGTCGCATGCCGCAGGCCGTACCATCCCGCTTCATCGGGCCTCTGTTCTGTCCAACGGAGGCCTACGACCGGGCCCATCGGTACAGAGAGGCCCATACCCTGAGAGCCGGGACCGGTTTCATCATTCACCTCTGGTCCCATCGTCTGCACCCTCCTATTCTGACGCTCGATTACCCTCAATTCCTCTTCCCTCCCCCGATCGCATGCTGGTCAGGAGACACTTCAATCCGGTCGGTGAGGGCCGCGTCGAATTTCTGCACACCCTGTGCACGTCGTGAGCCTCACGGCGTCAGCGGTCCTGCGCAGGATGAGGCAACAGCCCCTTTTCAAGCGCCCGCTTGAGCAGTTGCGCCATATTCGAGACGCCCAGTTTTTTCATCATATTCGCCCGGTGCGCCTCGCCGGTCTTGACCCTGATGCGCAGGTGCGCTGCAATGGCGCGATTGGTGAGCCCCGCCCAGATCAATTGGAGCACCTCCTGTTCCCGAGGCGTCAAGTCGTCCGGGCGTTGTCATCGGAAGGTCACAGGGGGCATTTCCGCTGAAGCGGCCTGTCCCTTCCGTGCCTTCTGGGTTGCGTCAAAGCAGGTCCGCACAGGTCCTCCCTTCAGCACCATCAATTTACGCGTTCTGTCCTGACTCACAATGGGAACGGCTGACGAGCCCACCATGCGCGAGGTGCGACCGCTCTGAATGGGCCCACCATTAGTGGAAATGATAGCTGACGCCGACCACCACGAGGTGCGTCTGATAGGACACGTCGAGGTGGCTGAGGCTCCGCACCTGGTCGAAATGGGCCGTCGTGGATTGATACTTCCACTCCCCAAAGACCCCGACCTGAGGCGTGACGAGATAGCGCAGACCGAGCTGGCTGGTCCATCCCAGGGTCACACTAGAGGTCTCCACCTCGGGGCCCTGACACCGGTGATCGCAGGATAAGCCGGTCCCACTCGCATGCCCCCAGAACACCGCCGGACCGACGCCCGCATATGGCTGCCAGTGGAGCCCGGGATAGCGCACGAGGACACTCACGGCTCCAGTGGTCATGCGCAGATGCACGCCACTCTGGGCTTCCCGAAAGGTTCCGACGGTCTGGGATTTGGTATCGATCGCAATCGTGCCGGCCATCACATGCGGCGTGGCGGTGAGGAGTTCGGCTTCGAGCCCCAGCCAGGGCCACGCGCCAAAATAATGGCCGAGCTTGCCGCCATAGGCCACGGACGCTGCCATGCCAATCCGGGTCGAGGCGCCCCTGAACAACTGCCCCGGCCCCGGCGGATTGGGATAGTTCAGATTCTCGTCTCCGGTCACAGTGCCGGGAAGCGGCACGGCCACGCCGAGCATCCCGCCGATGTAGGTTTCCGCTTGTGCCAGCCCCTGCCACAGCACCGCGGTCACACACACCAGTAACAGCATCGTGAGGCGCATGAGGCGGTCGTCTTTCATCGAGATGTGGTCGGGTAGAGGCCAATGTGTTCAGGTCGTCTCTGGCTATATCGCGACCGGTTTCGGCTGTCAGCTAAAAACCGTTTTTTGTTCGTCCAACCCAGCCCCTCCTTTCGGGGTCCGCCGTGTGGGGAATGTCAGGGAGCGAAACCGGGACTAGACTTCCAACGTGGGCCTGGCACGGTCCCATGCAATCACCCGACACACCGGCAAGGAGGAGCCCTTATGTCCGACGCTGACCTCACGCCGCCCGTCGCGCGGCCGCTTCCTCGCTTCAGTGCGCTGCTCTGTCCAGCTATTGACTGTGATGGCGTGATGGCCGTCGAGCCGACGATGAAATCGCTAGATGGCACCGGGCTGGAATCCCTCACCTGTGCGGCCTGCGGCCATCGCGGGTTTCGCTCCCAAGGAGGCATTCAGACGCTCTTCGGCGGCCGCCACGAGCATGTCTGCTCCTATGGGCCGTCCCTCCTCACGCTCACCGTCGTGTTTTCCGGCGCTGCGCTGAGGCTCTTTCGGGACCGAGGACTGAATCCGACGGAAGCGGCCGTCTATGCGGCCCATTGGACCCTGCTCTCGGGCCAAGTCGGCGGGACGGTGCATCTGCTGTCGGAAACGCCGGCGCTCACGCGGTGTTATGAGCATTTCTGCCGACAGATGAGGGAGGCCCATACCGCGGGCGGACAGGACGCAGCAGAGAGGTCATGGCAGCGACAGGGCTGAATGGCTCTAGGGATGACCAGGCCCGGCATGCTACGGTGAAGGCACGCGGTCCACACCTGAACCGTGCTCTGGTATCACCACGCGGGGAGGCACGGATCCACGATGCCCTCCATTCTCGTGATCGACAATGATGACAATGTTCGAGAATTTCTTCGCACGACGTTGTCGGCGGCGGGCTATACCGTTCACGAAGCCGCCAACGGGCGGCTCGGTGTCCGGTCGTTTAGGAAGACGCCCGCCGATCTCGTCATCACGGACCTCTATATGCCGGAATGCGACGGCCTCGAAGTCATTGAAGCCCTGCGACGGTCGCATCCGCGGGTGAAGGTGCTCGCGATCTCAGGGGCATCAGGCACCATGGGGTACCTTCATGTTGCCCAATCCCTCGGTGCCGTCTCCGTCCTCTCGAAGCCCTTCGCGCCCTCGGCGCTGCTCACGCTCGTGGCGGACCTGCTCAAGAGCGATGTGTAGGAATCTCCCCTCCTCGTGCGGTGCCCCTGGGCCATCCGACGCACCTCGAGGAGGGACGCACTACGCGAAGTGGAGCGAGGAGATCAGACGCGAAGTCCTGCGACGCGATCAGGAGGATGCCTTGGAGGGAGAGTCCGCCGGGCCAATGAGGTTGTGGACGGCCGTGATAAAGGTTGATCGTTTTTTATTCGCTCAAGCTGACGAAGGGCGAAGGGAAGGGAGGCGGGGTCTGGATGAGGCGCTCTGCAAGCAGACTACAGGACACGTCTCGTTTACGATTAAGAGCCTCCTGCTGCTCTCCTGGCCTTGTCAGAGGCACTCCCGGATTGCGCCCTCACTATTTCTGACTCTCCGAAAACTTTGAGGCGAAGGTGTGTCATGACCTGCTTTGCATTAAAAAAAGCGGGCACACTAGCCATGGATCCATTAAACATTTTGATCAGTGCGTCGTTTCGATACTGCACGTCGACCGTACCTGGGGAAATCATGCCTTGAGATACAGCGAGGTTGCCTTCAAAGACCGTGTTAGACGGATCGCTGCCATGGCTAACATCGTATGTGTGATTTCTGCCAGTGTCCGTCCGCAGGATCAGAAAATTCTCATATCCATGTTGGGCGGTCAACTCCGCACATCGATATAAAAGAAACACATCCACCGTTTCGGGCCTCGTGGCTTTGTCGCCTTTGTAGGATATTTTGAAAATGTCGTCATCAAGCCGCACATCCGAATACCCTTCTCCCTTCACACTTTCAGCCTGGTAGAGCGTGGTGCATCCTAGGCTGGCTCCTGCTCCTATCAGGACTACGGAAATGAGGCACGCGCCAAGTGGTCCGTATGATTGCCGTGTGGTCATGTGGTCCTTTAGGTGTGGTGTAAACCCCCGCCAGGCACAACCCGACAATACTGGTGAATGTTTAAAGCGTCCATTGCCCTTTAGATGGAAGCGGCTTGAGCTTCATGGTTACCGGATGGGTGAAAGTCAGTATGATCAATAAAGCGAAACATCAATTGGATCGTAATGATGAATAGCTCTTCATACGAGGTATTGCATGGCAAAGGAAGAGCGTGTCCAATCTAAACTGGGCAGCAAGGTACGGAGCGGCTCGGCAAATGGCGGCTCCGACGGACTGGCGGCACCATTCGGAGCTCTGATGATTGGCGCGGGACTTGCTGTGGGCCTATACAGTGAGAAGGGACCAGTGTATGGCAGGCACCGGCGAGACATCAGGCATTGTGCGAATGGGCGGAGGACGATGTGCGCATTGGCTTGAAGTGCTCACGGTTGCCGCCTGTTGTATGACCGTGACGCCGGCCAATGCAGCCGGGCCCGAACAAGGTCCGACTAAGGTCGTCAAGAGCACGGTCAGGGAACTCCACAATATTCTTAAGGAGTTCACGGACCCCAACCATTCAGAAGCGAGGTGCTGGGAGATCGAACAAGTGGTCCGGCAACGAGTACACTATCAGGATATGGCGAAGCGATCACTCGGTGCTTCGTGGAGCCAAATAGACGACGCCGCTCCCCAGGAGTATGTCGATGAGTTGTGCCATCATGAATCCACATCTTGCGGGAGAGTACTCTTGCTGATTGTTCTGGGGTAGGTTTTCGGCAGGACTCTTAATCAGCAATCCGTTCCTAG
>JBDTWG010000306.1:0-4792 GCA_040006855.1 Nitrospira sp. | reverse complement strand
CCTAAGTGATTCAGTAACAGATACGATCAAGTGAAGCGGGTAGGGTTGGCGTGGATTTCTAGGCTAGATCTTTTGATCACTCACTCCATGTTACTTAGCATCACTTGCGCTTAAGTCGTCAAAACGCCCTCTCAAGGCTCAGTCGCCGGTCTAAATATATTACGAGCATAAAGGCAAAAGCTGCTCCGGTCATTGTCTTGCCTAGAGGAGAGTGGACACGTAACAATTCTTATCGGCATCCGATTATTGCCAGCTTGAGCCTCGCGTGCTACTTTACGCCACTTTTGTTAATCGTTAGGGAGTTATCAACAACCTCTGCTGCCCAATGACTGTCTTAGTTACTGCGTTAACGCCCAAGCATGTTGTCCAAGTCAGCGATCGTCGGGTAGTGTGGCGGACCAAACAGGGTGAGATAGTTAAAAAACAGGACGGTCATGTCAAGGCAGTTTTCACGCGTAGCTTCGCGTGCTGTTACACAGGCGTAGCTGATCTCGGATCTGGCGATACTGCAGAGTGGATAGCTAGGGAATTATCCGAGCACACAATGGACCCCGATCGGGGGGTTGCATCCCTCATGGACTCAACCACTCGGCAGTTAGGTCGTCAGAACTACCGGGATCAGCCATTAGCGATAATCTGCGCTGGATGGATCAGTAACAAACAAAAGAAAGAGGTTCTGCCTACAGCTACACTAATTAGCAACTTTGAGGGCGGCAGCGTAGGTAGTCGACTAGAGGCCCAAAGAATAATGGTAAGGGGAAGCAGACTTTCCGCTGTTGTTCCAAAAGGGCAAAACGTTTCAGCAACAGAATTGGGAACTGTCAACCGAGAGATCGAGAAGCTGTGCCAAACGGGTCGCGATAGCGCGCGTGCCATTGCTCAGGTGCTTACGGAATTAGTACGAACGGTTGCACGCAGCCCAGACCGCGGAGCTTACGTCTCAGAAGATGTTCTTATAACCTCCTCCCCACGGCCTGACTTGTTAAAAGCTAACTTTGTCGTAGGGAAATTGGTAGAAGATTATTTGTCCGTAACCTGTATACAGAGAGGCGAGACTCGTCTTGAGCAACATGGTGGACCGATTATTGTGGGCCATAAGGCAGCCATACAGGCTCTCCCTCCAGAAGACAGACCTCCCGGTGACGGAGTGTTCGTGGGCGGTAAGATTGTCCGTACGCCTGAAGTGAGTGGAAGTATCATATTTATGATTATCACCAGCCCTCCTCTTGGACAGGCGTGGGGATGGCCGAGTGAAGGCGCGGTGGCAACAACCCCTTAGAATTCCTAACGTCGCCGTATATACAGCCGAGGTTTCTATACACCGAGGTGCCAATGCTCATTATGAATCTACGGTCGATGCCTTCGGGGTATTTTAGGACGGAGCGGCGGTCGTAAAACGATCGTATAGCACGGCCATCTTATGACTTTTCATTATCGGTTAATGTCGCTCAATATCAGTCGGGGAGATACTGAAACAAAATAGAAAAGTCTGTGGACAATGCGCCAGTATGGCGGTTCAGAAATCGAGTGAAATTAAATCCCGTGTTCGGCACCACCCTTTCTCTTCCCCACGAGAGCCTTTTAGGGTGCCGTGGAATACAAAGAGAAGTCTTCTGTCTCGAAGCGAATGGCTTTGGAGAAGTTTTCAGCGGCGGTGTAGCGACGGTGTCAAGAACTGCCTTTTAACCCTCTTAATCAACGGACCATCTCATAATCAGTTCTTTTTGAACCCGCACTTTATCTCCTTAGAAAACTCTGATTCATTGCAGTTCTGTATCCTGAAAAAAAGCGGGGTTTTGGACCACCGTTAAGAGTCTCGCAAAAGAAATGTTTTTGGTTCACTTAATATACGAATATCCTACATAGGTCTTTATTGGTAGCAGTTGAGTAGCCAGCTACATCGGACACGCGGTCGTCCCCGTCGATCAGCAAGACGAATGCTTCCCCTTTGCGCAGGGCGAGGGCCTGAAGAGTCCTGGAAATTTCAGCTCCTGTCAGTTTTGACATTGGGGCGTGAGTGTCCTCTCCAAAAATACGTGCATTTTTACGTTTTACGCCGACCATTATACGAACTAAGCATGGTTTTAAAGAGCTGCGATTGGTAGACTCCCACGCGGCCGAAATCATTCTCGCAGGGCTAGCAGAACTCTCAGCTTTTTCAAGGCTGTCATCCAAATCTACCAGGAGCTGTGACATGAAGACGAAAGACACAATTATTACCTATCGTGAAGTCAGCAGGATTATCAATAATCACGAATCGGCCACTATTGGCGAACTGCAAAAATCGGTTGTAGACCCTAACGAGTCTGCCCGAATGCTTGCTGGACTTGGTGCTGCACTGAAAAGGCTTGAAAAGGAAGACAAGAATCCCGGGGTGCTTATCTCGCCCGACCACAAAGTTGCTGCGCTTTTGCAAACCTTTCTCGCAGAGCGCGCAAACGAGAAAGGCAAATTCGAAGAATTACCGATGGGGGGGAAGGAGGCCAAGTTCGATTCGAACGACTGGCTCGGATGGGCAGGCAGTTTCTTTTCGTGGTGGAGAAAGATCCAGCCCCACGATTGGCTGGCCGCAGCGCCTATCCCTGAACCGATCCCTAATGCAATGAGAGTTGCTATGCTTGGCGATTGGGGAACTGGCCTTTATGGCGCGCCCGCCTGCTCGAAGAGTATTGAGCAAGACCCCAAACCATATCAGCTCGCGGTTCATCTCGGAGACGTTTACTATTCGGGCAACGAGAACGAAGTGCAGGAGCGGTTCATCGATCTGTGGCCTAAAAACAACGTCATAACAAATCGCGCGCTCAATTCCAACCACGAAATGTACACGGGGGGACACGCTTATTTCAACCTAACGCTCAAAAAATTCGGTCAGTCGGCAAGCTATTTTGCTTTCCAAAACGATCACTGGGTGTTGGTCGGCCTCGACAGCGCCTACAAAGATCACGACCTTACCCAAGATCAGGTGGCGTGGCTTCGAAACATTATCCAAAATGCGGCAGATCGCAAAATCATATTGATGTCACATCACCAGCCTATTTCACGGTTTGACAGCCAGGGGCCGAACCTCGTTGAAAAACTAGGCGAATTTCTCAACGCCAAAAGAATATTTGCGTGGTACTGGGGACACGAGCATCGCTGCCTGTTTTACGATAAGCATCCCGCGTGGGATATGTATGGGCGTACTGTCGGGCACGGAGGCTTCCCTTATTTCAGAGACAATCTAAACGGAGTGCCAGCTGAGGCAGGTCAGCCTAATTGGTTCAGACTAGGAGCAAGCAACATGGTACCGGGCGGCCTAGTGCTGGACGCCCCCAACAAATATATCAAACATCATGAAGCCGAGTATGGCCCGAACGGTTATGTGTCTCTTGAATTCGATGGGGCAAAATTGAACGAAATAGTCCAGGAGCCGGACGGCACAATCATTTTTGACCGACAGCTTATTTGAAATTCATCTTGTTCGAGTCTTGTCATGAGCGACTATTTAGACAGCCTGCGTGATCGCGCTGACCGCGCATTTCAAAAGAAACCGCTTGCTGATTTTCAGATTCGCGTGCGGGCTATCATAGGTCCCGCAGCAACACAGTTAGGGCCTGCGCAGGATGCGCTTAATGCTCTCCACAACGGCGAAGAGGCTACGCCGACGCAGCTTGCTGCGCTTGAACTCGTCATAAGGACGATGCGGCCCGCTCCCCTTTCAAAAAATGGAGAGCTTCCAGAGCTTGAAAACGAAGTCGCTTCATGCTTCGTCGACTGGGAAAGCTTTCGCGTTTCTGTGAAACCATTTCTCTACGCAATCGGCCGCGTCGATCTTATGGCCGGCAAAGGAGTCGGTTCAGGCTTCCTCATATCAAAAAGCCTTTTCGTTACAAACAAGCATGTGCTTGATATGCTCTCTTCTGGAACTAACAAGCTGGCAAGGGGACAAGCTGCTGTCCGCTTTCGCGAAGAATACAATTCGCGGACAGAGAAACCCGTCGATATACTCGAAGTAGTTGCGGTCCATCCCACCCTTGATATGTCATTGTTCAGAATCGAAGATCAGGTGATGGAAGACAATCGAATACCGTTGAATATTGAAACGGCTGGGATGAAAGCTGGGCAGAGCGTCGTCGCCGTTGGCTATCCATTTGAGGACGTTGTTCGTAATCCGGTTTTTATCAGCGCGCTGTTTGGCGACAGGTTCGGCGTGAAGCGCGCAGCGCCTGGCGAAATCGTAGGCACAGCAAACGAATCAATATTTCATGATTGCTCCACGCTCGGTGGCAATTCTGGTTCTCCAATACTTTCGATGGATAAAGTCCGCGTCGTTGGTGTTCACCGAGACGGGTTCTTTATGTATCGTAATGAAGCGGTGGATGGAAAATCGCTTTCTGATTTTGTCACTCCTCACCTTAAGGCTTGAAATGAAGACGAATGCGCGCGCATTTATCATTGCCATTGAAGATTATCCCAATAGCACAGCTCTCGCACAGCAGTTGTCCAGCACAAACGCGGGTGCCGAAAACTTCCTCGACTGGCTGATCAATATAAAAAATCTTGATAGGAAGAGCATTCTCGCGTGCGCCGGCGCTGCTTGCAAGTGGCGCACTACGGGCACTACTCACGATGAGATAGTTGCCGAACTGCAGAAGCTCTCACGCAATTGGCAGCAAGACAACAATGACGAACTGTATTTCTATTTTTCGGGGCACGGCTTTTCCTACCCAAGCGACAGCGCCACCATGCAGATAGACGTTCTCGTCGCTTCCGATTTCATCGATGCGGACAACTCAGGGGATGCGTGTCTTCA
>JBDTWG010000305.1:0-4818 GCA_040006855.1 Nitrospira sp. | reverse complement strand
CGGAAAGGTACGCCACCTAACTCACCCCGTTCCACAACTTCTGACTATATCTCGGAAGGGTTCCCGACAAATACCTGCGAATGACGCCAAGCTTTTCTTCCGCTAGGCTCATTGTCACGCCTCCCTGTTCCCCAAGGGGCACTGTTGACGGTTCTCCCGGTCTCAGCCGATCGATCAATGCCTGAATGGTGAGGGGTGCGTTACCCTCCGCTCGGTTATTGACCAGCACATACGCTTGGATCTTTTGAACCATTGCCGCTGACGCTAACTCCACCGTTTGACTTCGCATTTCCGGTAACTCCCCAACAATCTTGTCATAGGGGGCTGCCCGCTTCTTTGCCGCTTCATAGGTCATCCTAAGCGGGGTCAGAAGCCGCAACACGGTGAACGGGGCAGTAAAGGCTCCCATGCGCTGATGCTGCTCGGCCAGCCCCGGCATGGAGCACCAGTGATTGTAGACATGGGCCACGCCATGCTTATGCAGAATTTCGGCGTACCGTTTCCCCAAAAGGCCTGGGTTCCGCAATTCTATAGAATAGCGGAAGTCTTTGGGAAGGGCGCACAGAAAGGTATCCAACCGAGAGAAGAACTGATCCGCTGACAGACCATGGCGCTGGAATTCAAACAAGAAAGGGCCGGCATGGGGCAGGAAGTTCGCGTCACGGTACGGCTTGAGGACGAAATCGATAAAGGCTCCGGGATCCAGAAATCGCGGATTCGGTTGCCCTGCCTTTGCGCCATAGCGGGCATGTTTGGCATAGGTGGGAATGGTGATCTCTTCCCACACTTTGCAACACATCTCAAAGTCTTCGGAAATCTGGCTGAGGTAGCGTGTGAGCTGCCCGGTCGTAGGTGGCCGGTAGAAGGTCGCATCATTGCCGACGGTCCGAAAAAGCGGCTGCCCCTTGTATAGATACTGGCAGAACTCACCCAGGCATTCCCGAGTAAATGCGGTCTTTGTATACGACCGCTTGTAGACCTGGCCTTGCCAGCCTTCATAGGTCCACGTGGAGGTGCCGAAGCGGATCATGGGCGAGAGTGTTGCCTCACTCATCGTCATAAGCCTGTGAGAACGGTGGGGAAGCCTGCAGAGACAACGGCCTATGCTCCTGCCCCCGCTTCCGCCCTGTCGTGTGAAACGGAATCACAATGGGCCCAGTCACGACCTCGAATGTTGGCAGGTTATGATCCCCGACGGGGCGCACAAGGAATCCGAAGAGTGAAACAGGTTCCCATCCCCTCTGCACTGGTGACACGAATGTGACCGTTGCGGGCACCACCACACCCCCGGCTCCCATCTTTGCGGACCCTCACGGTTTCAAAATGATCAACTCGCTCTCCCCGTCGGATTTTCTCAAGGATGAGCGTTTCTTCCGGAAGCCGTTCTTCTGGAATCAACATGGTGATTGGTTGTCCCACGGCTTCGGCCTTCGTGTAGCCGTAGATGCGCTCAGCTGATGAATTCCACGACTGGATAATCCCTGACAGACCTTTGCTGATGATCGCATCGTTTGACGACTCGACGATGGCGGCCAACAATGCCATTTCAGGAAAGTGAATAGAGGGACCCTGTGGGAATGGATCAGGCATGGTCATATGGGGCCGAGGCTCTCACGGCTGCCAATGTAACAAAAGAGAAGAGGATGACGCGACTAGGCAGGATCCTAGTAACGCGACCGACCGGCCTCATTCGCGTGCTTGAGGCCGCGAAAAATTTGATGGGCGGCAAGATATCCTTCTTCGCTGTTTTAAAGGGCGAGGCCTGTTACCCCTCTCACCCGCGGGGATGGGGGAAGGAAGGGTGGCAGGCTGAGACTGATCGGAGCACTGGGAGTGAGGCGCTAAATCGTCTCACGCAATGTCGAATGTCCCTCCTATCGGCCTGAGCATCGGAATGTGGCATCCGGTTCGCGCACCAAAAGGCCACACCATGAAAGGCATTGTTATCTGTCTCATGCTCGCAAATCTCTCACGACAGTTATCCGGCCGCGAGCAGGGCAAGTAGCTTTCGTCCATCCTTCTTGATGTTTGATCGAAAGGCGACGGCGGTCCCACGCTCCCTGCGTAGGACAAGTCAATTCGAAAAGATTGGGTCACCTGGTGCGAGGTCGACGTCGGGGAAGCTTGACCTCGGTGCTTTCCTTCGTGGTTGTGTTCCCCCTGTTGGGAATGGGCGACCATGCGAGAGGCCCGAGACTCGTGTCTGCCACCATGGCGCCAACCGCGATAAGGCAGCTGTTCGACGGATCGATGAGATCGCTAATTTTAGTGAGGGCGATCTGAATGGTCCGATGATCACGTCCATGCACAGATCCCGAGAGGCGGATGCATTTGTAATCCAGTGCGCCGGTTACGATAAGCTCAAACGAGGAGAATGGGCCTACGACGGCGCTTAATCGGCCGCTGTAATTTTGCACATTGACGGTCGCTTCGATGCGGGAATTCTCCTGAAGCGAAAACTGTCCCTTATATAGATAGTCCGAATCGCCACCGTGAAGGCACGTGCCGTCAATCATCACAATGCCAGCTCCGATGTCTTGCCCGTTGGATGTAAAGCGTACTCCGTAGATACCGTTCGTCATCTGTCTCTCCCTAAAATGCAGTCCACATGATAGGCCACGGGTTCGTTGGACTGACCACCGTGCGCGGCTATCTCAATAGACCCAGCACCTCTTCCCCCGTCATTGTGATATCCACCGACGCTCCGCCCTGCTCCCGCAAAATACGAAGCGTCTGCAGCTGATCAAGACGTTCTTCCACTCGAACATGTGTACTCGACACCATCCATGACTCGGAGACCTGTAGCCTGCAATTCTGCCCGTGGACAGTCATATAAAACATAAAGCCTTCTTTGGACTCCGCTTCGCTGCGCACATGGGCGAACCCGTGAAGGCGTAGGTACGATTCGATGAAGTGCCGCCTCGCGAGGATCAAGCGGGGTGAGTTGCCACAATTCACGGAGAACGATGGAGGCATCGTGGGATCAGCCATGCATCCTCTCCAGCATCTTGATAAAGGCGTGCATGTGGTGACGGTCGAAGTGAACCCCTGCTCGGCGTCGACGATCCGTCTCTGCGATGCGCCTTTCAGGACCGGTGGCACTTACTGTATATCCGCGAGATTAATGCCTGGTTAGAAGACGCTTAGAATTTGCTCATAGCACGTTCGAGCGCGAAGTGTGAGGGGAAGGACGTCGGTCATGGGCATCGGTGCCGTCCTGAGATCGGTACTGAATGCTCGATCTTGAAACGCAGTATCCTGAGAGCAGAACAGGTGAGCGAAGGCATTTATGGGGACGCTGATAAACGCGCGCAGTGAGAATGGGCACAAGGACGCTCCGCTTTCTCAGGGTTACTTACCTATGTCCCGCTCGATGTGAAAGGCAATTTTATTGGCGCCCTGTCGTAACCCCTCTCCCCACAGACCTTGCGGCCCACCAGTGCCATGCTGCTCTGCCACGGTCTTGCAGTCGTGCAACACCTGACGCAACGCTGTTTCGATCAATGCAAACTGATCTGCCTCCTCAGGTCTCTCAAAATTTGGCTGGTGGTGGAATAAGTCGATATAGAGCTTTGTGGCCCGTTGGTAGATCATCATGCGACTGTTCCTCTTTTGCCTGCATCGCTGGTTCCCGGTCTGCGCGGGGAAAGTGGCCAAGTATTCAGCTCCGCTTTTTTGAATGGATCGTTGTCGTTAGTCTTTCAGAAGATAGATCCGGAATATTAGGAACCCATTAAGGAGAGCTTAAAGGCTGCTCATCCGTGAGTCCTCCCCTCATCGTGGCTGAGGCAGAATGCAGGTAAGCTCAAGGGATTCTCATGGTTCCCGCTTTGCACCTAGGCATCACCCTCCATCCTTGATGGGGCCTTTGTCTTGCGGTGGGGCTCGGGGGTCACCGGCAGCGTCCAAACCATTGTATGGAGGAACCACTGCACCCATCACATGTGGTCGGGGTCGTCCGTCACCATCGGCCAAATCCAATCGGCAAGCCTCCCCGCCCGATGCCGTTCAATCCCTGACGCAAGACCGTCGCAAGGTCGAAGTGGCTTCAGAGGCGGTCGTCGACGAGCGCAGCAAGCGGCACACCCGAACCGAGTTCCTTCGGTTCATGAACGTCCTCAGCCGTCGTTATTGGCAGCGCTACCTGCCTGTCAGCCTCGACAACTTGTCCAGGCACAAGACCCCAGCGGGCAGGACGTGGCTGGAGACTCACCCTCGCGTTAACTTCCACTTCACACCGATCGGAGCTTCGTGGTCGAACAGGGTTGAGGCCTGGTTCAGCATTCTGACTCGTCGATCCATTCGCCGGGGATCCTTCGACAGAGTCAGGACCCTCGTGAACACACTGAGCAGTACGCCCGCGGGAATGAGAATCGGACCCCGTTCGTCTGAACCAGCGCACCCCCGAGGTTATCAAGAGACCTGTCCGGCGGACTCGTTAACATGACTTCTAGGACAGAACCCTGGTCTGCAGAGAAGCTTTTATCTAGAAAAAGCCCTAGTGATTTGCAGCTTGCCGATTGTCAGCAGAGTGCACCTATGGCCTATATGAATGGGTTAACACGAACGCTTCCAACTCATAGGACATATCGGACACCTTGTCCTAAGAAGACATTTTGTCACTTTCAGCAACCTCTAAAACTATGCGGCCTCGCAATGGGTGAAATTCAGGGAGACGCGTAAACATTGCCGATAATTGTTACCAGGCATTTGAGGCGGACCCATTGGATGCCGGTCCTGCTTTTGCAATATCAAATCTTGTTCATCAGTCGGCAGGACCTTAACGTTCATATGGAGGAGAGCAATGAAAACTTCACA
>JBDTWG010000304.1:0-4827 GCA_040006855.1 Nitrospira sp. | reverse complement strand
GGCCAAATCACCCGCACCGGCAACCTCCTGCCTTTTCGTCGGGGTTTCGAACGGATCGTGAAAGGCCGCGAGGTCCCCGTCGTCCCGGTTCACCTGGATCGAGTCTGGGGGAGCATCTTCAGTTTTGTCGGCGGCAGGTTCCTGACGAAATGGCCGGAGCGGATTCCCTATCCTGTCACCGTCTCATTTGGAGCGCCCGTTCCCTCCACCACGCCCGCCCACGAACTCCGCCGCCTGGTATTGGAACTCGGCGAGGCGGCGTGGCAATTGCGTAAATCCGATCGGCGTCCCCTGCATATGGCGTTCATCAAGGCCATGCGCCGGCATCCGTTTCGTCTCGCGATGGCCGACGCGACCAGGCCGCACGTGTCCAGTCTTCAAGCCCTGATCGGCGCCATTGCCCTGGCTCGCGCGCTCAAGACCCACTGGCAGGAGCAACAGCACCTGGGCCTCTTGCTGCCGCCCACTGTTGCAGGAGCGCTGACCAACGTTGCCGCCACCTTGGCCGGTCGCACCAGTGTGAATCTCAACTATACCGTCGGCAAGCAAGGCCTCGAATCGGCGGTGCACCAGGCGCAGCTCCGCACGATCGTCACCAGCCGCAAGTTCGTGGAGAAAGCCAAGCTGGATCTCCCGGACGGTCCGACGATTTTGTGGCTGGAGGACATTGCCGCGACCATCGGCGGTCCACAGAAGGCCATAGCGGCGGCCCTAACGCTGTTTGCTCCGGTTCGGGTCATCGAAAGAGCATGCGGGCAGCGCGAACGGGTGACGATGGACCAGCTCGCCACGATTATTTTCAGCAGCGGCAGTACCGGCGAACCGAAGGGTGTCATGCTCTCGCATTTCAGCATCGACGCGAATGTGCAAGCCGTCTCGCAAGTGCTTCCCCTGGATGCGAAGGATCGGATTTTGGGTATCCTCCCGCTCTTCCACTCCTTTGGTTATTTAGTGTTTTGGTATATCACCCTCAACGGCGCGGCCACCGTCTTTCATCCGTCCCCGCTCGATGTGACGGCGATCGGAGACCTCTGCGCCAAACATCGCCTCTCATTTTTAGTCTGCACCCCGACCTTTCTCCAGCTCTACCAACGTCGCTGTACACCAGAGCAGTTCAGCACTCTGCGGGTGGTCCTCACGGGAGCGGAGAAACTGCCCCTTCGACTCTGCCAGTCCTTCGAAGACCGCTTCGGCATCAGCCCGATCGAGGGATATGGTGTCACGGAATGCGCGCCGGTCATTGCCGTGAACTGCCCGGATTTCCGAGCTACCGGATTTTTCCAACCGGCCTCTCGGCGTGGAACCGTCGGACGACCGCTCCCCGGTGTCTCCGTCCGCATCGTCGATCCGGATAGCTTCGACCTGCTCCCCCCCGGCACGCCCGGCATGTTGCTCGTCAAGGGACCCAATGTCATGAACGGCTATCTCGGCCGCGAAGATTTGACGGCCCAGGCCATCCGCGACGGCTGGTATATCACCGGTGACATCGCGACTCTCGACGACGATGGGTTTCTCACCATCACCGATCGTCTCTCACGATTCTCCAAGATCGGCGGAGAAATGGTGCCCCACCGGCGGGTGGAAGAGGCGCTTCAATTGGCGTCGGGAGAAGATTTACAGATATGCGCCGTTACCGGCGTGCCGGACGACCGCCGTGGCGAGCAACTCACGGTGCTTCACACACTCGATGAACATATGATTCCGCAGCTCATCGCCAAAGCCGCGGCGGGTGGACTGCCGAATCTGTTCATGCCCTCTCGCAGCCATTTCATCAAGGTCGATGTCTTGCCGGTGTTAGGCACCGGCAAGCTGGACCTGCGCGCCCTCAAACGTATCGCGATGGAGCGATTGGGGGAACGTGACTCGTGACAGGTCTTCCGTGAATCCTGTGACACCACCCACTGAAAAATCGCTGATCGACTGCCATGTGCATCTGGCCGCGCTGCCGGAAGGGGACAACGGCTGTTTCATCTCGCCGAGATTGCTCAAGAGCCCGTTATTTCGCTTCCTGCTGTGGAAACACGAACTGTCCCCCGCTCATCCGCGGGAGGCCAACAGGAGATACATCGAGCACCTCGTCACCGAGCTGCGGGCCTCCCGCCATGTGCAGAAGGCCGTGCTCCTCGGTATGGATGGCTTCTACGACCAGACAGGCTTATTGAACCGAGAACACACGGAGTTCCTCATCAGCAATGATTACGTGCAGAAGACCGTGCAGGCTTATCCTGACTTGTTTCTGGCCGGCCCCTCGATTAACCCGCAACGGGAGGACGCAATCGATGAGGTCCATCGCTGTGCCGATGCCGGCGCCGTCTTGGTAAAAGTCCTACCCAACGCGCAGCATTTCAATCCAGCCGACCCGAAATACCGACCGTTCTATCGCGCCCTGGCTGAGCGCAAGCTCCCGTTGTTGAGCCACGTGGGTTTTGAGTTCAGCCTGATCGGGAAAGACCAGTCCGTCGGCGAGCCTGACCGGCTCCGCACGGCGCTCGATGAAGGGACAACCGTCATTGCGGCCCACGCCTGCAGCTACGGCCTGATGCTCTACGAAAACTTTCTGCCCACCTTTCATGCTTTCGTACAGCGTTATCCACAGTTCTACGCCGACATCTCCGCCCTCACGCTCCCCAACCGGATCCGGATGCTGCTCTATCTGAGGCATTATCCTGAACTGCAGGACCGACTCCTCTTCGGCACCGACTATCCGCTGCCGGTGTTCCACCTGGCAGCCTGGGGCCGCGTCGGCCTGCGGGCGTTGAGCAAGATGATCCGCACCACCAATCGCTTCGATCGGCAGGTCGCGGTCTGCCGAGGATTGGGACTTAACTTCCGTTCGTTCGGCGATGTCATCGCGCCGTCCACCGCGACGCCGAGTCACTGATCCATGGACCGCAACGAAATACTCGCCCATCTCCGCGCAAGGATCCTCAGCTTCGCGACATCACGCCTATCGAGGGACGCAGCCGAAGATCTCACCCAAGAGGTGCTGGTCCTCCTGCATGAGAAATACGCGAACGTGACCGAACTCACCGAGTTGGTTCCGCTGGCCTTCAAGGTGCTTCGGTTTAAAATGTTGGACGCCCATCGCAAGTCGCTCCGCCGAGGCGAGTATAATCAGGAACCGATCGATGACCATCCACTGGCGCATCCAAGCGGCGATCCGGCCAGGCAACTGGATCAGAAGCAACGAGCGAACCGCCTCTTGACCGCTGTGGCTCAGCTCGGCGAACGCTGCCGCGATCTATTCCGCTTGAAGCTGGAGGGGAATAGTTTTCCTGAGATTCAGAAGATCATGGGCCAGAAGTCGATCAACACGATTTATACGTGGGATTTGCGATGCCGGAAACAGCTATTGGATTTGATGGGCGGCAGTTGGGACTAGATGCGAATGTTCCATCTTCGATGTTAGATGTTCAATACTTCGATTCGATTGCGCATCGAGCATTGAACGTTGAACGTTTCACGAACGACGGAGTCTCATGTCTGAACGCGACTTAGAAAAACTCTTGGGTGGATTCGCAGCGGATACATTGATGCCGGAGGAACGCATTCGGCTCTACACGGCCGCCATGCAAGACCAACAGTTGTTCAATGCCCTCGCCGATGAGCAGGCGCTGAAGGAATTGCTGGCCGATCCGCAGGTGCGTGACCGACTGCTGCAGGCCGTAAGGGCGCCCGGCACTTCCAATGCCGGCGATCCCCTCTCATGGTGGGACTGGTTGAGGCGACCAGCCGGACTCGCCTTCGCAGGAGGTCTCGCCGCGGTCCTCTTTGCCGTCGCGTTCGGCACGAAGATTTATCAGGAGAGTCTGGAGCGAGCAGCCCACAGAGTCGCCACCGAAAATGCTCCACCGGTCCCGGCACCGCAAGCATCCAGCCCCCCGCAGCCTTCGGCGGCTGAGCCGGTACTGAAGTCCAAAGAGAGCATGGATTCCGTGAGTAAGTCGGCAAAGAACGATGCGCTGGCCGACAAGTCCGCTGAGCGCAAGAGAATGTCTGCCCCAGCCGCCCCTCAGGAACAACGAACCGAGCAAGACGTAGCCCGCAAACAAGCGCCAAAGAGTCCCGCGCCACCAGCCGCAGCTTCGGCACCCCAGGCACGACATGCTCAGGCCGGCGCGCCTGCCCTGAGCACTGTCGCGCCAACCGTCAGCGCGCGGGCGAAGTTCTATGAAAGTGAGCCAAGCTCGATTTCCGCCTCAGAGTCGGCACACGAAGCCAATCGCCCGGGAGCTAAGGCAGAACGGTTTACAGCCGCAGGAGGGCCACAGGAGGGGCCACCACACCCAGGCCGCTAGGGTTACGTTATAGCATTGTGGTGCGTGACACCGATGGACAGGAGAGAGAGGTGGATGCAGCAACCGCCACCAAGAGCGCAAAGCCGGTGCGCATCAGGGTGGAAACGAGTCAGGATGCCTACCTGCAAATCCTCCAAACCCTCGGCACTGCCGGCACCCGGCTGTGGTGGCCTCCACAGGAAACGGGAAAAATCTCGCTCAAGGTCCTAGCTGGGAAACGGAATGAGATCCCCTTGCCCCCACCGGCAGAGAGCGGATTGCTCAGTCTCATCGTTCGTCTGTCTCCGAAACCATTTGCGCCGCTGACGATGCAGGAAGTCGGCATGCTCGATCGGTTCGCGGCCAATCTTCTCATCGAATCCGTTGCTGCCGATCAAACTGGCGCACAAGAGCACGCCACCTACGTGGTCAGCCAGGACTCCTCCCAGACCGCGCAGATGACCGTGGAGATTCCCATCAGGCGATGACGGCAGTCGCAGTATCGGCTCAGAGCAGCTCACTTGCCTGGAAGCTTCGCGGCCAAGACATC
>JBDTWG010000303.1:0-4840 GCA_040006855.1 Nitrospira sp. | reverse complement strand
CCGAGGCGTTGAGCCGGTATGAAAAACGTCTTGCGCAGATTCAGGGAGGAGATCAGCCAAAGGCAAGGCGACGTGGGAAGGAGTCCAGCAAGGGGAGCAATCCCTACTCTGCGCAACATCCTTCACTTCAGAGAGAAAGCAAAGGCATTAAGCTTGACTGAATCCGCCTTGGAAATGAAAGCAACGCGACAGTTCGAGAATCTAAGCCCTGGCAATAGCTTTCCATTCGTCATTCTATCTGCGCGAGCGAGGAAGCCGTCACGGCCTCTTCCTATACCTTTGCCGAGTGCAGCAGGTTCCAAAAACTGCAGCGTGAGAAACACTGGTTTCGGGGCATTCCCCGGTCAGATTTACTCCACTGGAGCCAACCGTGGCTGCACATAGGGTGCCGCTCTTAGCTCTCGCACGGAAAGGGCTGCCGTTTCTCCGCGCAATCAATGCGCAGCAAGCGAACCTTCTCAGCTCTGCCTTCGTGCCGCACGCGAAGGGAATCCCTATTGATGACGCCCACCACTTTTCAGGCAAATTCGGCCTGCGCTGCGAAAGGGACCAGGAGTAATCCCAGTAGCAATGGAATTGTGGACAGGTGAGGATAGAGCGCGCGGGGGTTTTCATCGGACAAGGCGTGTACACCCGGATCAGTGGTGCTCATAGCTTCGTGGGAAGGAAGCGAACCACAAGTCGAAGGGATCATGCAGGGAATGATGGGGCCCGGTGGAGGTGCCGGGAATAATGGATAACTCCAATCTTATTTTAGGTTTCGGGGTCGGAGTGGGAGTCGGCTCGGTGATTGGCGCTATAGGTGGATGGATCCTAGGGCGATGGTTTAGATCTGCGTGCGAGTCGACGCGAGGATTGGAATGGAACAAAAAAAGTTAGAATCTCGAGGCACCCCGCCATGAGCTCGTCTCGTAGAGTTCCGCTAGAACTCCTGAAGCTCTAATGAACTAGGTTAGGAATTTATATATCAAACCCTGGTGCGCGTGGTGGTGCAGATGTCACAAAGAGAGCAGGAAGGCGATCCGGTAAACCATGGAAGACGAGGCAAAGAAACATCCCCAATTTATGAGTCATAAAACTCAGCGAATCACGGTGATGTCGTATCTCCTAGCTAAAGGGGGATGGGTACCCAAGGCGTGGGTCAATAGCTCTCCGGAGAATCAAGAGCAAGGACAGCCGGTCGTCGATGATGTCGATCACCCGTTGCCGACCCAAGACGCCGCGGACACCGTGGCCAAGAAAATGGCCATCGAGTGGATTGATGTGCAATTTCCCTCGGCGGCCAATTGAATTGGACCCCCGGAAAGCGTCTCTCACGGCAAAGGAGGCAGCTCAAGTATGCTAGACACAAACGGAACGAGTGCAGGACCGCCCAATACCGTCAGGTGTGAGAATTCCCGATGCGGTGAACGCATAGAATTGGATGAGTCTTTATTTTCACCTGACGCGAACACGCCCCAGGACCACATCCACACACGCTACGATCCGACAGGGTCCCCCTTTTCAGCTCTTTGCCGACATTGTCACCATTTCACAGTGAGCATCTCACAAACAGGTCAGAATCCTGTATCTTCGATGAATGCACCGCCCCAGTGAGGCGAAACTGCGCCGGTCATCGCCGTCGCCCACCCCCGCAACCCGAGGCGTAGCTGACGAGAGGGACAAACATGAGCAGTGAGGCAGAGAAAATAACCGCGATTCGTCGGCACTTGTCGCAGACTTTTCAGAACTGGCGAATCGAGGATGGTTCGCGGACTGCTGTGGACCGCACACTGCAGCTTTTTGAAGGGGTATCTTTAAAATGTACCATCCAGGTCGGGATGGACCTCCTTCTAGACTCCCATCGTTCACCGAGTGAGCTAGCGGTAGCTTTAAGAGAGAAGGATGTCGTTGGTTGGGTCCTATCGGCGCCTGTCGCCTATCTCAACAACAACACATTAGGCTTTGCCGACGCGTCGCAACAAGGGAGCTGACATCGGACCCGCGCCTCGAACGGTGAGAAGGTCTGCGACGAGAGCACCTGCATCGCGGCTTCTATCGCGGTCAGTGCTTTGGAAGGCACCCTCCTGGCCATACTTGAGAATCGAGAATGTCTTGTGCTGGGGCTCTGCCATTGCGAATCGGCCATTGCGCTTCTCAGAAGAGTTTTTGCCGCCGCCTCCCCCGGAACACCTCCCAACGATCAACTCGCGTCAGCCCACAGACACCAAGCGGTTGTTCTTCTTGCAAATGGCGCAATATCTGGCATGGGCAATGGCGGATGATCCTGAATGAGCGGGTCTCGATAGACTCGGGCCGCACAGGGCTTGCATGGCTATTCGTGAGCCGCCCGCCCTCTGTTCATTCTGCACGAAGATCCGGCTGTGCAGCAGGAAGACTCGGTGAACAATCCAGAATCGTCCAATGCGGCCCATCACCCTTCGCGTCGGACATGTTGTCCCACAGAGGACAAATAGGCAGGGTCCTTCCCAGCCACGCCAGGGTTCGCGAGACGCCCAAGTTCATTTTTTTGGTGGAAAACCGCAGAGGCAGTTTACGTTGGCCAAGCTCGATCATTGCATAGTGCACAGGGTCAATTCCGTAGGATCCTAATGAAGTGGAATAATAAAGATGCGAATGAAGAGTGATGCTTGGGGCATTCAGGCGAGGTACGAAGATGCTGCCGGGAAAATGCAACAGGTCTCCAAAGACTCGATCGCCCGGATCCGAAACACCATGGGCCAGGCTCCCACTCCTCCACGTTCGTGGTTCGATGACTGTGTCAAGGTTATCCCTCATGGCCACTCGCTCCCGCTGCCAGCTGCTGCCACCCTGATGCGTGAGGACGGCACCGAACAATGCCTTACGGATCGGCTGCCGGACGACCTGCCCATTGGGTACCACCGCCTGATATCAACCGAGAAAAGTGGGTCGTCTATCCGCCTCATTGTCAGTCATGGGCGATGCCATTTACCTGCAGACCTCCGAATCTGGGGATGGAGCGCGCAGCTCTATGCCACTCGAAGCCGAGAGAGCTGGGGCATGGGCGACTTGGCAGATCTGCGCCGGCTGACAGATTGGGCTCAAGGCCTCGGGGCGGGACTGATGCTGATCAACCCGCTCCATGCGGTGCATCCACTCGTGCCGCAGGAAGCCAGTCCCTATTCTCCGTCCAGTCGTCGTTTCTTGAACCCCCTGTATTTACGAATTGAAGAGCTGCCTGGAGCAGCGCGGCTCGATCAAGACCTAAAGCGGCTGACGACCTTGGGGCGGGCGCTCAATGAAGACCGTCACATCGACCGAGACCGCGTGTTCCATTTGAAGCACGAAGCGTTGCAGCTTCTCTGGTCGTATTTCGACGGCGACTCGGACTTTGAGACCTTTCGCTGCGAGGAAGGCCGGTCCCTCCATCAATATGCGGTGTTTTGCTGTTTGGCAGAACGGCACGGCGCAAAGTGGCGCGAATGGCCGGTGGGCTATCGTCGTGCTGACTCTCCAGAGGTGGAACAGTTTGCCGCACAGGAGTCACACCGCGTGCAATTTCATATGTGGCTTCAATGGCTGCTCAATACTCAATTGAAACGTGCCTCGCAGGCCGTGCCGTTGATGCAGGACCTGCCGATCGGATTTTCTCCGGATGGCGCCGATGCGTGGTTATGGCAGGACTTGATCGCGCCCGGCATGACCGTAGGCGCACCGCCGGACCTGTACAATGTCACCGGCCAGAATTGGGGTCTCCCGCCCTTTGTTCCGCACAAACTCCGAGCCACAGGCTATGAGCCCTTCATCCAAACGATCCGAGCCATCCTTCACCATGCCGGAGGACTTCGGATCGACCACGTGATGGGGTTGTTCCGTTTGTGGTGGGTGCCCCAAGGCGGGCCACCCAAAGACGGCGCCTATGTACGATATGTGGCCGAAGAACTGTTGGCGATCATCGCCATCGAAAGCCAACGCGCCAACGCAATCGTGGTAGGAGAAGACCTGGGTACGGTCGAACCGGGCGTTCGCGAGATGATGGATCGACACAATGTGCTGTCTTATCGTCTCCTCTGGTTCGAAGAAGAACCGCCGGCGGAATACCCGGAGAAGGCCTTAGCCGCCATCACCACCCATGACCTTCCCACCCTAGCCGGCGTCTGGACGGGAGTCGATCTTGAGGCGCAAGAGGAATTTAGTGTGCGACCTGATCCGGCGGCACAGAACCAGTTCCGGCGAAAACTCATTGAAACGAGTGGCTTGGATAATGACGCAGATGTTACGGTCGCCATCACTAAAACGTTTGAACAGCTCGCTGAATCCCCTTCACAGGTCGTGATGGCGGACCTGGAAGCGGCCCTCGCGGTGAATGAACGTCCCAACATGCCCTCTTCCGCCGGGAAATATCCCAACTGGTCCCTTGCGCTTCCCACACCCATCGAGGAACTGGAATCAGCCGAGCTACCACAACGGCTGGCGCACATCCTCAATCGACGCGTCCACCCGCTGACATCTCATTCGTCCCGGCCGTAATTCCAATTTTTCATGGCGTGAGATTCTTTCTAGCCTCGTTATACCCCTGTCCCACCACCAGGAAGACATAACAGGGGGAGTACCTAGTATTTCACACCTGGTCATTCCTGCGACAATACCAATGGAGCTTCAAGAAAGGCAGGTCATGAATGTATTCGCCGGTCGACTGCTGATCGTCCTGGCCGTCGGCGTATGCATGCTGCCTACCCCTGCGCGAGCCGAGACGCAACGCGTTCAAATCATCCGTTTTCTAGGCGTCACCGTAGTCCGCCCGCTAGATGTGCATCAGACGCCAGAAGGAGCAGTCGGTGAAATGCTCGTGGCGTGGGAAGAACGGGCTGATCACCAT
>JBDTWG010000302.1:0-4850 GCA_040006855.1 Nitrospira sp. | reverse complement strand
GTAAAGAGCAACATGTTCACGGCAAAAAGACTCGCTTCCTCGGGATAGAGGCGCTCTCGATCGTGAAGAAATGCATCCTGAATGACGAGCCGCACACCGGGAGAAAGCGCGGAAAGAACCTGTCGAAACAAGGCTTGGTTTTCTTCCGGCGAATAGATATGGAGCACGTTGGAGTACCACACGACATCGTAATCCCCGGAGAGTGGCTCATCCATGAAATTGAGCGGCAGATAGGACAGTCGCTTCCGCGCCTTGTGCCTCGCAGCAATTTCTTTCGCCACCTCTAAAGCCGCCGGACGATCACAGATGGTCGCCTTCAATTTTGGATGACGTGCCAAGAACGCCATCGCGTAGGTCCCGGGCCCGCCGCCAAGGTCCAACAAGGTCTCAACCCAATTCAAGTTCATTTGCCGTGCGACTCTTGCCGCTACATAAACAGACCGGTGGTGCATGGCCCAGGTAAATTGACGTCGATAGCCCGGCGCTTCTGGCTCATCATGATCTACCGGACGCCCGCTTCGAACCGTCCGAGTCAGCTGTGACGAGTCTGTCCATTGATGTTTCATCAACTCGACATAGGCACCCCGGTATTTTGGATGCTTGGCATTCAATATCGTCGCCGCGAAAGGGCTATTGCGATAGATGTTGCCGCGCTTCTTTAACAATCCACACATCGCCAAGTTCCGGCAGAGAATGTCCATCCCACGCTCGTTCAGGTCGAAAGTCTCGGCCATTTTTGGAATAGACCGGGATCGAGCTGCAATCGCTGTGAAGAGATCAATGCAAGTGCGGTCACAATGACCCGTGGCAATCGATAAGCGGCCAGAACAGCACGGAAGGCTTCGATGGTCTTGATGGAGGGAAGAGCCCTACAGATGCCAGCACGGTCCGATTTTCGCTATGCCCGATTCTTGAAGAGCTTCTGGCACCAGTGCACGGCAGCAACGACCTCGTCAGGCCGCTGAAAGTCGATGTTCTTAAGGAAAATTATGGCAACGAAGTCATCATTCATATCTGTCTGCTCCACAAAGCCGGCATTGCGGAGGCTTGGACGCATTTTTGACACCGCGGGACCCAGAAAGTACTTGGCCTGTTTCGCTACCTCATCGGTTCCCAAATCCTCGGGGGTCCCGTCACACATCAGACTCTTCACATCGTCCATATCAATTCCGTGTTGACATAGGAGTTGTCCATCCGACCTAACCTCCAGCAACCAGTCGCCATCCCCTAGATCAAGCGCGAGGGCGCCTCCGGGCTCCAACTCATAAAATTCTGGGACAGTTGCCAGCAGGTGCGATCGAGCCTGATTCCATGATGGGAGGGCAACGATAGTCATGCGCGTGACCGCCGAGGTTGAGGAGTCGGATCTTCCGCGGCCAGGCGAGCGCGAAGCCGTTCAAGTCTGGTGGTGTTCTCGGCCAATTTCGGAAGTTCGTACTTTTGGTCCATGCGCACAACTTGCTCCAGTAACTCAACCGCCATCTGCAACTGACCGAGATCCTCGTAACATTGGGCCAACACGTAACGAGCTCCGCCTGTGCGCAACTCATCACGACTCCGCTCCGCTATCGATTGACTGGTATGGCAGCAGGCGATAGCATCTTCATATCGCTTCTGGATGGCGAAAGTTCGGCCCATCATTCGCCAAGCATCGGCGACACCGCCTTGATTGTTCAACCGGCGCATGAGCACCAGCGACTGTTCATAGTATCGAAGGGCATCCTCGAACTGACCGGTCTCGCGCGCCACAAGGCCGAGATCTGAAAACAATACGGCTTTTCCGAGTTCGTCATGCACGCGCGTCATGATGTCGAGTGCCTCGAGATAGTAGGCTCTGGCACGATCCCATTCCCCGGCATCGGCGCGCAAATTTCCCAGATTGGCCAAAGTCGTACCAATACCCTTTTCATCACCCAAGACCTTCTGCAACTCCAGCACTTCTTGATAATAAGTCTGTGCCGACTCGCGACGACCGCTGACCGCACAAATGTTTCCAAGATTGCCCAATGTTGCGCTTAGTGCTCGATGATCGCCCGTCAAGCGATCACATTCCAGCGCCTTCGCATAACAGGTGTAGGCATCGGTGTAATGCCCCCGCGCAAAATGCTCGTTGCCTTGGCGATTGAGTTCTTCTGAGAGTCCGTTTCGAAGCGCCATCATTCCCTATGCCTGCAGGGCTCGCTCCACTGCTTGTTTGGCTCCGCCTACGATGCTAGCGCCATCCCCGACAAGAATCGAGTCGAAGTTGTATTTCAGCAGTCGCTGCAGTCCCTCTTTTGCCTTCCCCGCATCACTATATTTCTCCGGTGCCAACAGTCTCACGTCCCCCGACGGTTTCCCAATGAGCGCATCCCCGACGATAAGCACACCTTTTCCCTGCTGAATATATAAGGCGGATTCACCTGGAGATTTTTGATGATTGAGTTGAATAACCCAAATACCACCAGGCAAGAGTTCGCCATCCTTGAAAGTCCTGGTCGGCTTCAGATCCATGTGCGGCGCATCGAGGTCAGGCACTTGCACCTGGCAACGAAACTCAGCCTGAAACGTCGCCGCCTCCCGAGCATGGTCCCGATTGGTGACGATAATGTAGTCGAGGCCTCCCTGGCGCCGAATCAATGTGCTGGCCTCGGCCGTCATGGGCGGAGGGTCAATAAGAATCTTATGCTCACCGACATTGAGAAACAGTCCGTTAAAATCGATCTGCTTTTCGTCGGAGAACCAAGACCATTGCCACATGCCGGCAAGGAGCTGTTTCACGTCGTCGCCTCGTCCTATCGGAATTACAACGCTGCAATCGCATCCTGCAGGGTCTTTGTGACTTTCGCGCGGATGCTGACTTCGCTAGGAAGATCGATAATATCGTCTTCTGACACGGTGATAAACTTACGATTCGGGCCTTTAGTCAGGGAGATGAGAAACATGCTGTTCGTCGGCTTCGTCGGAATCACAACCTCAACAGCTCCGTTAATTCCACGCACCACTTCGAGAAACTTCTGTTTGCCTTCTTCCCACTCGTCCATGGATCCCCTTTTCCCTCTTACATGGCTCCTGCACCCACGGCCGGGACGGACGCTAATAGTTTTTCCACTTCTTGCATAATCACCTCGTCCCCGGCCAACTCCATATTACCCACGCGTTGCCACCTGATTACCCCTTGCTGATCTATCACATACACGTTGGGGATGAACTTCCCGCCGCCATAGAGTTTGTCGGTGGACTTGTTCGGGTCGAGCAAGTATGGATACGTCACTTTTACCGGAAATGCGCTCAAAAACTCACCCACGTCCCGTTTGGTATTCCCGGATGAATTGATGCCGACGACGGCGACATTCTTGCCGGTCATAGCTTCATGAACTTTTTGCAAATTCGTCCCTTGCATCATACAGGGGTCGCAGATATGGAACAGTCCCAGCACGACCACCTTGCCCTTTAAATTCTCAAGCGCGACAGCATCTCCCGTCACGGAAGTCAGAGCAAAGGCCGGTGCCTTTTCACCCACTTTAAAGAACCCAGCGGCCCAGATCAGGTGGGTCGCCCAGAATGGTGCGAGTGCGATTGCTACAGCTATCACAATGCGCTTCATTAGAACCTCCTCCCTGAAGCCGAACTGTCGAATAAGGAATCAGCCTCTCTTGATTCGTTCCTCAGCAGTCAACAGCGACCTTGCTTGAGACATGAGGCATCCTAGCACGCGAATTTTTTCGGGAGCAACCACTTAGGAGCGGAGAGAAATTAGAGGTTGACGAAGAAGGAATCTTTCATGGGGGAATAGCTGCGATCAACTAGCGCTCTGGAGCCACCGGACCACAGCTTGGCGCATACGAACGGAAGGGACACACTTACTCGCAAACGAATGCAAGGGCTTGAGACAGACAAACAGCCCTCGAAGCCTCCTCTGGAACCGAAACCAGGGCAATGGTCTGGTAATCGTGTCCGACTCAGCCCGACACAGCGCTACACCAAGCTTCCACCGTTCCCACCAGGAATCTTTGAGAGTCACGTACAGAGCCTCCGCGCAATCTTCATCGATGCCCTGACCAGAACTCTTCAGCAGCTGTTTCGGCATAAGACGGACAAGCGTGGGAATGTCTTCGTCGGCCTCTATCTCGTGAAGAACGGCACGTGGCAGGACAATGTCGAACAAGCTCTTCGCCATACCCAGGCCCAGCAGCACCATCCGCCGGCAGCCCCATTCATCTGCCTGAAACAATATCCGGCTCCAATCCAATGTCGGTCGTCGACGCACTAGTTCGGCCACATCACAGGTCCACTTCAACTGTTCCCATGCGTGTTTCGATCCGTGCACACAGAGCAGAATCAACAAGTCTTCTGGACAGAGGCCCATTACCATTTTTGTCGGCAAATGAACCGGCTTTAGTCTGTCCCAGAATACGCCTCGATCCAGTCGAAAGCCAAAATGGCGTCGGGCCATGATCCACTGAAGATCCACGGCAACAATGCCGTTCTTCTTCTGGAAGAAGTGATACGGCTCATCAGACTCCTTCCCGTCGCCCATATCCTGACTGGTGAGTTGATATCCCTGTGACCAGAGGACCTGCCTGGCCTGAGGAATCGACGCTTGATCAACGATCAGATCCAAGTCCGCGCATTCACGCAGGCTGAGATCGCCATAGGCGGTTTGGGCCAGCGTCACACCTTTAAAGGGGATAGCGCGAACGCCCTTCGCAGCCAAAGCGTCGAGTACAGCGACAAGCTCTTTGGCGAGCAACGTATTCAAGAGGGCATTGGCCTGGATGCGCCGGCGAAACGCGTCATGGATGGCGGAAGGCACTGCCGTTGGGCAGATTGCGGACAGTGTTCGATATACGAGAGGCGTCACTCCGTGG
>JBDTWG010000301.1:0-4854 GCA_040006855.1 Nitrospira sp. | reverse complement strand
TCAATGGCGGAAGTGGCGCATACCCGTGAGAATCATCGCCATCCCATGTTCATCCACTGCCTTGGTCACCTCGGCATCGCGAATCGAACCGCCTGGTTGTATGACACAAGTAATCCCCGCTTCTGCCGCCGCGTCGATTCCGTCACGGAATGGGAAAAAGGCATCGGACGCCATGACACAGCCTTTCACCGTCGACTGGGCCTTCATGACGGCGAGTTTCACAGAATCGACCCGGCTCATCTGTCCGGCGCCGATCCCCACGATTTGACCTGGCCGACCATAGATGATGGCGTTGGACTTCACATGCTTACAGACGACCCAAGAAAAAGCACAGGCCGCATATTCCTCTTCGGTCGGCTTCCGCGAAGTCGGAACTGCCAAGGCCTTGATGTCCTTGATCACGCCCAAATCACGATCCTGCACGATCAAACCACCCACCAGTTTTTTGAGATCGTATCCTTCGGCGGTCGCTTTCGTGAGCGGACCCACATCCAGGAGACGAATATCTTTTTTACGTTTCAGTTCAGCCAGCGCGTCCTCGGCAAAACCCGGCGCAATCACGACTTCGACAAACGTCGAGGTGATTTCCTTCGCCGCCGCGAGATCTACTGGACGATTAAAGGCGATCACGCCGCCGAACGCCGACACAGGATCGGTCGCGCGCGCCTTCACATAGGCCTCGACCGGGGTCGCACCGAGCGCACAGCCGCAGGGGTTGTTGTGCTTGATGATCGCCACAGCGGTTTGATCGAATTCCTTCACGAGCTCGAGCGCCGAGTTCGAATCGAGAAAATTATTATAGGACATGGCCTTGCCGTGCAGAATTTTCCCGCGCGATACAGCCGGTTCCTTCGCGCTAAGTTCGCGGTAGAAGGCCCCCTGCTGATGGGGATTTTCTCCATACCGCAAGGTCTCCACCCGTTCGAACTGCAGCGACAGAATCGCCGGGAATTTGACCTCGCTTCCCTGCACCTGCTTCTCAAGATAGCCCGCAATGAGGCTGTCATACCGAGCGGTATGTTGAAAAACTTTCATGGCGAGTTCGCGTCGCAACGCCGGCGTGACAGAACCGGCCTTCAAGGCCTCCAGCACGCGAACATAGTCGGCCGGATCGACCAGGACCAACACGTCTTCATGATTCTTCGCCGCAGACCGCAACATAGACGGACCGCCGATATCGATATTTTCGATCGCTTCTTCGAACGGACAATTGGGCTTCGCGATGGTGGCTTCAAAGGGATACAGGTTCACGACGACGACGTCGATGTTGCCGATGCCATGTTGCTGCATCTGCGATACATGGGCGGGAACCCGGCGGCGGCCCAGCAGGCCACCGTGAATTTTCGGGTGCAATGTTTTGACACGGCCATCCAGGATCTCCGGGGACCCCGTATAGGCGGCGACATCCGTGACCGCCACGCCCGCCTCTCGCAACGCCTTCGCGGTGCCACCAGTAGAAAGCACTTCGGCTCCAAGGGCCGCCAAACCTTTGGCCATCTCGACGACTCCGGTCTTGTCAGAAACACTGATCAGTGCCCGCGCAATGCTGGCCATGATGAACTCCTTCAAGTATCTCTATCGTGTGGGTGAGAAAATATCAGACGAAAAGCGGCGTGAGGATATCAGATGGTCGGAGGCCACTGCAAGCCGACGACCTTCCATGCCTCAAGGAAAACGATCCGGCAATACCGAATTCGCACCATTGTCCTCAAGATTGCCGCTAGCATGCACCTGAGCGATGTGGTACCCTCCCTTTCATAGCGTGAAATGGCGCAGCCATTTAATGAAGTAACGCTCGAAGTTTTAAGACGACACCAACCCTCTAGAAATTCGATGCCGCAGTCGGGGCTCGCGCCTGGGGCAATAAGGGCTTGCGCATGTCGCGCGGAATTATTTTCGGAGTCGGACTCCTCGCACTCACATTCTTGGCGTTCCTCTGTATCCCTCGCCACCTGCCGGTGACGTCGTCCGCGGCTGTTCGTCCCAGCTTCAGTGCCAGCCTCGAGAACGGGCAATTGACGCTCTCCGGGGTCGTGGGGAGCGCAGAGGCGAAACAAGCCGCGCTGGATCGTGCCCACGAATTGGCGAAGGTCGGCAAACTACACGTCACGGATGACCTCAAGGTCGTGGCGGGTAGCGATGCAGCCGGATGGGAAACCCTGTTGCCCGCGCTGCTCACACCATTCTCAACCTTGCATCACCATCAGGCCACCATGTCGGTTTCGGGACACACCGTGACGGTCAAAGGCGCCGTGGCATCCGGCGAGGCGAAAACAACCCTTCTTCATGAAGTGACATCACTTCTCGGCGCCTCGATGAAGGTGCAGGATCAGGTGACCGTCACGCCAGCCCTTGCAGCCAACCTTCCTTCAGGGCAGGCATCGGGTATTCCGCATCAATCCCGTGCCCAGGTCCAATCAGGACTGGATGAGCTCTTGCGAGGAGAGCATATCGCCTTCGAAAGCAACAGCGCCGTCCTTACCTCGAAAGGACGATCTGTGATCGACAAACTGGTTCCGGCACTCAAACGTGCGCCCGATGCGGTGATCGAAATCGGTGGACACACCGATTCATATGGCGATCCCGACTATAACCTCCAGCTCAGTCGCACGCGGGCCGAAGCGGTCCGTCAGTATCTGGTCGACCACGCGGTGACGAATCGCTTCACCGCCGTCGGCTATGGATCGACGCGCCCCCTTAGCCCAGAGCGGACGCGCGCCGCGTCAAAAAAGAATCGGCGCATCGAATTTCGTGTGAAAGAGGAACGGTGAATGTATGGGAGCCATGATTCTGCAGATGGTGGGGTGCTTACTGGTAGCCGCGGCCATCGGGGTGATGATGGGATGGCTGCTCCGGAGCTTTGCGACCTCTGAAAAACGCCAGCAACTGTCGGAGATCGCCGGTCGGCTTCGAGGGCGTGAGCACGAGCTGGATACTCTCAATCATGAGTTGAAAGTCCGCACGTCAGCCGTCCAGATGCTGGAAGGCAAGATGATGACCTCCGAGGCGGCGCTCAAAGACCTCACCGTCGACCTCGCCGCGAAGGTCGAGCAACTGACCGCCTTGCAAACCGAGGTGGCAGAGAAAGGCGTACGGCTGCACGCCATGCAACGTGAGCGCGATACCCTCCGGCGCGAAGTCGAGGAAGCCGAGGCGACCCTCAAAGAAAAGGCGGCGGGATTTGCGGAGATGCAGGCACAGATGGAAAACGCGGAGGATGTGCTGATCAGCCGCGACCAAGAAATCGCCACGTTAAAAACCTGGGTCGAGCAACTGGCGCCGAAAGATACAGAAATCGCTCGCTTGCGGGCGCGCATCGAAGAGTTGGACCCGTTTGTGGAACGAAGCCGCCGCTTGGAACGAGAGCAGGAACAGGATCGGGCTCGTGCCTCCGCCGCCCTGCGCGGAAAGGAACAGGAACTCGCCATGCACCAGGCGCGCCTCACGGAGATCGACACGGAACTTGCTCATGTGCGAACCCAGAGCCAGGAAGACCTGACGCGTTTCGGAGAGACCCTGCAGGAACGTGACACGGAGATTCAGCGGCTACGGGCCACCGTCGAAGAACTCAACATGTTCCGTGGAGAAGTGGAAAAGAAAGACCTCGCCCTCCGCGAGGCGGAAGAGCGCCGCGTCATGGATGTCAGCGAACGCGAAGAGGAAATTGGAGCCCTCCGCAAACGGCTCGTCGAGTATCGAGCGGCGCAGCGTTTTGGGGCACAATCCAAACCAGCGGGGTCGGTCGAATCGATTACGCACAGCGCGCCGGCCACGGGACGAAGCGCAGGAAAAGTACGACCGCATCAAAAGGACGATCTCAAACAGATCCACGGGATCGGACCGGTGATGGAGCGGGTATTGAATCGCATGGGCATGTTCACCTTTCGGCAAATCGCCGAGTGGAAGGACCAGGACGTCGAACACATGGCATCGGAGCTCAATACCTTCCCGGATCGCATCCGCCACGACAATTGGATCGACGGCGCCAAGGAACAGCATTTCCTCAAATACGGCGAAGAACTGTAGCCGACGAGTCAGTTCGGTACGGTCGCGACAGCGCCGCTTGAGCCACTACCCCTCTGTTTGTCTCCGACTGTCTTCTATCAGCGGCGGATGTCCCGCAATGATGACCTCAACATTTTGTTTACTTCCGGGGGTCGGCGTTCGAACGGAGCGTCGATTCTGGCGCGAAGGTCTCTCCACGTGGGACCGATTTCTTGCGACTCGCGAGGTCCAGGGAATCAGCGCCGCTCGAAAGGCGCTCTTCGATGACCGGATCGCGGAGGCCCAGGAACATTATACGCAGGACGACAGCCGCTATTTTGCGAAAGCCCTGCCTCCCCGTTACCAATGGCGTCTCTATGAATGGTTGCGGGAGCGAGCGCTGTATCTCGATATCGAAACCGACTCCTTCGGCCACATCACCGTGGTGGGACTCTACGGTCGGGGTGGTTATACCGCGCTGGTGCGACACGAATCGCTGGAAATTATTCGCCTCAGAGAGGAATTGTCACGCTACGATCTACTCGTCACGTTCTGTGGCTCGACGTTCGACCTTCCCATGCTGCGCGCACACTTCCCCGACCTTCGGCTCGAGCAGCCCCATATCGATCTCTGTGGCGTCGGCCGGCAACTCGGCTATCGTGGTGGGCTCAAGGCCATCGAACGCAGGATGGGCATCGATCGGGTGAAACCACTCCAAGGCTTCTCGGGAGAGGATGCCGTCCGGCAGTGGAACCGGTGGAGACATCAACGGGATGAGCAGGCGCGACAATTGCTGCTCGCCTATAACGAAGCGGATTGCGTGAACCTCCAACCCCTCGCCGATGCCTTCTACTGTCGGCTGGTCCAAGC
>JBDTWG010000300.1:0-4858 GCA_040006855.1 Nitrospira sp. | reverse complement strand
TATGATGGCGACCGAGTGCTCGGCGGCGGGATCATCCAGCGTTCCTAGGCATCGAGAGTTGTCTCGTTCATCTTTTCGCAGGGGTCGCGGAGGTAGAAGGGGTCAATTGCGCGCGTCCAACGAGGTCTTCTGAGGTGCGCGCTACGCGAGCCAAGCACCCGCCTCCAGCGCGACGCGCTCTCGCCTCCTTGACAGTCCCCGCTTTTGAATGCTAACTTGGCGCGCATTTTGTCGTGCCCGCCGCACGCAAGCTTTCCCTTTGATCAAAACACGGTTAACCCGTAGTGGATAGTCACTGTGATTAAGACAGCCGTCGCACGTCGATACGCAAAAGCTCTGTTCGAACTTCTTGATGCATCCAGCGTCGAGCCTGCCCGTGTGGCTTTGCAGGGGCTGGGAGAGGCCTTTTCGCAGTCGGCTGCGTTACGCCATGCTGTAGCCTCACCTGTCTTTCCGGAAGAAACCAAATTGAGCGTGTTGATCGAATTGGCCACCCGTCTCGGATGCCCACCGATCGGCAAGAATTTTTTGGATCAGTTGGTGAAAAAAAATCGAGTGAGTTTCCTGCCGGACATCGCTGAGGCCTTCGCCAAGCTGGTGGATGCATCCAAGGGGACCCAACAAGTCTCGGTGTCATCCGCGAACGCGTTGCCTGTTGGCGAGCAGGATCGAATCACCACTCGGTTGCGCAACCTCTTGAAGCGCGACGTCGATGTCACATTTCATACCGAACCCGAACATGTCGCCGGCCTCCATATCCGCCTGGGCAGTACCGTCGTAGACAGCACGGTCAGGGGCCGACTGAGCGCCATGCAGCGTGTGTTGACCAAGGAGTAGCCATGCAGATCAAGGCAGAAGAGATCAGCTCCATCATCAAAGAGAAGATCAAAGGCTTCGACCAACAGGTCGACGTCAGCCAAACCGGCTCAGTCATCCAGGTCGGAGACGGAATTGCCAAGGTCTACGGATTAGACGGCGCCATGGCCGGTGAGATGCTGGAGTTTCCAGGCGGTCTATACGGCATTGCGTTGAACCTCGAAGAAGACAACGTCGGCGCCGTGTTGATGGGTGACGATGTCGGAATTAAAGAGGGTGATCCGGTTAAGAGGACCGGGCGCATCGCGGAAATCCCGGTCGGTGAAGCCTTGATCGGGCGGGTGGTCAATGCGATCGGCCAGCCGATTGACGGCAAGGGCCCGATCAACTCACCGCATTCCTCCCGCATCGAGATGGTCGCGCCAGGGGTGAACACGCGCCAATCGGTCCGGGAGCCGCTGCAAACCGGTATCAAGGCCATCGATGCCATGATCCCGATCGGTCGTGGCCAGCGCGAGTTGATCATCGGTGACAGGCAAACCGGCAAGACCGCGATCGCCGTGGATACCATCATCAATCAGAAGGGTCTTGGCGTATTCTGTATCTATGTCGCCGTCGGTCAGAAGCGTTCGACCGTCGCCCGCGTGGTAAAGACTCTCGAGGAGAACCACGCGATGGAATACAGCATGGTGGTCGCGGCGACGGCCAGCGATCCCGCGCCGATGCAGTTCCTGGCACCGTTCTCTGGTGCCGCGATCGGTGAATATTTCCGTGATAGCGGTAAGCACGCGCTTATTGTGTACGATGATCTGTCGAAGCACGCCGTGGCCTATCGCCAGCTTTCCTTGTTGCTTCGCCGTCCGCCGGGCCGTGAGGCTTATCCGGGCGATGTTTTCTATCTGCACTCCCGGTTGTTAGAGCGTGCCGCAAAATTGAGTGATAAGCTCGGCGGCGGCAGTCTGACGGCTCTTCCGATCATCGAGACGCAAGCCGGAGACGTATCAGCCTATATTCCGACAAACGTCATTTCGATCACGGATGGACAGATTTATCTGGGGAGCGACTTGTTCTATTCCGGTATTCGTCCGGCCATCAACGTCGGCTTGTCCGTCTCCCGCGTGGGCGGTTCCGCGCAGATCAAAACCATGAAGCAGGTTGCAGGAACCTTGCGATTGGATCTCGCGCAGTATCGTGAAATGGCGGCCTTCTCCCAGTTCGGCAGCGAACTCGACAAGGCCACGCAAATGCAGCTTGCCCGTGGTGTACGCATGGTGGAACTACTCAAACAAGGGCAGTACAAGCCGATGCCGGTGGCCGATCAGGTATTGTCGATCTATGCCGGAGTCAACGGATTTCTGGACGATGTGCCGGTGGACAAAGTTCTGGCCTTCGAGGCGGACCTGCTTCATTACGTCGCGCAGAATCATCAAGACATGCGAAAAGACCTCGCCACCGTGGGGAAAATCGACGACAAGGTGGGCGGCAAGCTCAAAGAGATCATCACGACGTTCAAGCAGAAAATGGGCTATGGAGGAAAGTAAGATTTGGTGATGATGTGGTCCGGCGATGTGATCGAACGCGTGAGGCCGTAGGGTTTCAGCACATCGAATTGCCCACCCTCCACCGTCTGCTTCCGTAAAAAATGCCGAGCTTACAATCTCTCAGGCGTAAAATTTCCGCCTTCAAGAATACGCAGAAGATTACGAAAGCCATGAAAATGGTTGCGGCGGCGAAGCTCAAGCGCGCCCAGGACCGCATTTTGGCTGCGCGGCCCTACGCTCACAAGATGCGAGGCGTGCTGCGCAATCTGAGCCAACGCGCGAATCGCAGCGCTCATCCCCTGCTGCAGAAGCGCGAGGGAAAGAAAATTGAAATTCTCGTCGTTACCAGCGACCGCGGTCTCTGCGGTGGCTTCAACGGCAACATCGTGAGAAAGAGCGCCGAATTCGTCCGACAGTGCGAAGCGCAGGGACTGACGGTCAATCTCAGCATTATCGGCCGCAAAGGTCGTGACTATTTCAGGCGGCGTTCCTGGCCGATCAGGCAGGAATGGGCTGGTATTTTCGACAAGTTGAGCTTCGAGCATGCGATCGACATCGGCGGCGACCTCACGGAACATTTTGTGAAGGGCACGTTCGATGAGCTCTACGTCGTCTACAACGAATTTAAGTCTGCGATCCAACAGCGGGTGATCGTCGAAAAATTATTTCCCATTGATGCCGCGACCGAATTCGGCGCTGGCCAGAGCGGAATGCACGAGTCTGCCGTCGGCGGAAGCTATCTCTACGAGCCGGACGAGGGCGAGCTTCTGAATGTCCTGGTCCCGAAACATTTTCAAATTCAGGCCTATCGCATCCTGCTGGAATCGGCGGCAGCCGAACACGGGGCGCGCATGGCAGCCATGGACGGCGCGACCCGCAATGCAGGCCAGCTGATTAAGAAGGTGACCTTGTACTACAACAAGACTCGCCAGACAGCGATCACCAAAGAACTGATGGACATCGTCGGCGGCGCTGAAGCCCTGAAATGAAATGTGGACTGAGGAATGCTGCATTGCGGTAAACCGCCGCAGGCATCATTGACGACAAGAGGAGTCTTATGAGCACAGGAAAAGTCATTCAAGTCATCGGCCCCGTGGTCGACGTGGAATTCCCTCCCGGTCAGCTGCCCAATATCTATAATGCGTTGAAGGTGACGCAAGCGGAGAACAAGGCTGCCGGCACCCCGGCCGTGCGGATTACGCTGGAAGTCGCCTCGCACCTTGGCGAGAACCGCGTGCGTGGCATCGCGATGTCCACGACCGACGGTCTCACCCGCGGGATGGATGTGCAGGACACGGGTGCGCCGATCTCTGTGCCCGTCGGACGTGAGACGTTGGGCCGGCTGATCAATGTGCTAGGTGAACCAGTCGACGAAAAGGGCCCGATCAAGGCGAAAAAATTCTATCCGATCCACCGTCCCGCGCCCAGCTTGGAAGATCAAGACACCAAGACGGAAGTGCTCGAAACCGGCATCAAGGTTGTGGACCTGCTCGAGCCGTACAGCAAGGGAGGCAAGGTCGGTCTCTTCGGTGGCGCCGGGGTCGGCAAAACCGTCATCATTATGGAACTGATCAACAACATTGCGTTGCACCACGGAGGGTTTTCCGTGTTTGCCGGCGTCGGTGAGCGCACCAGGGAAGGCAATGATCTCTGGCACGAGATGCAGGAATCCAAGGTCATTGACCCCGACGATTTCACCAAGTCCAAAGTAGCCCTGATCTATGGACAGATGAACGAGCCACCCGGCGCGCGTCTTCGTGTTGCACTGACCGGATTGGCAGTTGCAGAGTTTTTCCGCGACGAAGAGAATCAGGACGTGCTCCTGTTCGTGGACAATATCTTCCGGTTCACCCAGGCTGGTTCTGAAGTGTCTGCATTGCTCGGGCGTATGCCGTCGGCGGTTGGATATCAACCCAATCTGTCCACCGAAATGGGCGCGCTGCAGGAGCGCATCACGTCCACCAAAAAGGGATCTATTACCTCGGTTCAGGCGATCTATGTGCCGGCCGACGACTTGACCGATCCCGCTCCTGCCACCGCCTTTGCGCATTTGGACGCGACCACGGTGTTGTCTCGGCAGCTCGCTGAGTTGGGCATCTATCCTGCGGTCGATCCGCTCGATTCCACCTCGCGTATTCTCGATCCGCAAGTCATCGGCGAGGAGCACTACAAGGTTGCGCGTGGGGTACAGTCGGTTCTCCAGCGCTACAAAGACTTGCAGGACATCATTGCAATTCTCGGCATGGACGAATTGTCGGAAGACGACAAGATGGCCGTCGCTCGAGCTCGCAAGATTCAACGGTTCCTCTCGCAGCCGTTCCATGTGGCCGAAGCCTTCACCGGCGCGCCGGGTAAGTATGTGAAGCTGAAGGACACGGTCCGTAGTTTTAAGGAAATCCTCGAAGGGAAATACGACCATCTGCCGGAGCAAGCGTTCTACATGGTTGGTCCGATTGAGGAGGCGGTGGCGAAGGCGGAAAAGATGGGAGTGAAGGTTTAAG
>JBDTWG010000299.1:0-4875 GCA_040006855.1 Nitrospira sp. | reverse complement strand
TGCACCGGATCGCCGACCTGCCCGATCCTCTCGGCGAGGTCATGGGCCGTCACGATGAGCCTAACGGTCTCCAGGTCAGTCGCGTTCGTGTTCCGATCGGGGTCATCGGCATAGTCTCCGAACTGGCGCCGCTGGAGACGATCGACGCGCTGGCCCTCTGTTTGAAATCGGGCAATGTCTGCGTCTTTCGCGGCTCACCCGATTGGACATTAACCCAGCAGACCATCGCCGAGTGCTTGAACCGCGCGGCCGCAGAGGCGGGCATTCCCTCCGGGGCCTGCACCATTATCGACCGTCCGGAGAAAGAAGCGGCGCTGGAGCTGATCAAATCGGGAAAGGCATTGGACGCGATCATTCCTCGTGGTGGCGCCGGGCTTCGGAAGGTCGTTCAAGAACAGGCCAAGATGCCGATCTTGTGTCATGACGGCGGCATCACCCATGTCTACATCGACGATGACGTCGAGATTCCGCTCGCGCAAAACATTGTGGTGAATTCAAAGGTGCAGCTACCCGCTGCGGCCAACGCGCTGGATACGCTGTTGGTCCATCAAGGTATCGCCAGACCGCTCTTGTCGGCGTTGATTCTTCGATTGCTCGACGAATTCAAGATCGATGTGTACGGTTGTCCGAAGACCGTGTCATTGATGGGGCAGATGCTCATGACGGGCCACAAGGCCGTTAAACCGGCCCAGGATCAGGATTGGAACAAACAGTTCCAAGGTCCGAGCATGGCCATTAAAATGGTGCCAAGCTTCGATGAAGCCCTGGACCACATCGCGACGCATGGTCCAAGCCACACCTGTGTCATCGTCACGAAATCATACGACTCGGCCATGCGCTTCACGAAAGAGGTCGATGCAGGGACCGTTCTGGTCAACGCCTCCTCGCGCTTGAACGCAGGCGACAGTCTGGGCTTGGGTGCGGATGTCGGATTGAGTTCAACGCGGCAGCATGCGCGAGGGCCGATCGGCCTCGAACAACTCACGTGCGAAAAGTATGTCGTCTTCGGCAGCGGGCAACTACGGCATCCGCACCCGGTTCCGCTGGCCTATGAGGACGCCATCATGCTGAAAAGGCCGTAAGGCGCGAAACGTGAGGCGTATCTCCTTGAGAGGACCATGTGCCTTGCGATACGAATGACGAGATACGCGCGTCGCTTCACGATCACTTAACCTGGTGGGGGCTTCGGCATGTGGAGTCCGACGCCGCATATTTTGCCTGGCAAAGAGAAGTCCTCACCCCGCAAGAACTTGCGACGCTCCACCAACACATCGAAGCCAAGCGGCTGGCGACCGCCGGTCCCTCCGCTGAAATCGCCTTCTATGATCTGACGGCCCAGCCTCGATCGGTGCCTGCCCTCTACAGTCAGCGATACGAATATTATCTCCAAGTCGGATCACGAGTCGCGCGCCATCTGCATGGTGCGCCATCCGTGCTCGATGTCGGCTGCGGGATCGGCATCCTCACCACGTTTTATGCGCAACAACATCCGAACTGTGCCGTGCTCGGGGTGGACCGCTCACCGGCCTCCATCGACCTCGCCCGGCAGCGGGGACAGAAGTTGGGACTCACGAATCTGCGCTTTGAATGTCTGGATATCGATCAACAGGCACTCGCCGGCGAGTTTGATCTGGTTATCGCGACGCACACATTGCTGCAGGCCGAGCAGGACCCAGGTCTGCCCAGTCGTGACTGGAGCACCTTCGAGCGTTCGGCCGATGCGAAGGCCCAGCAGCGGTTTGAGCAGAGAACCGGTTTAGGTGTTCGGCTTGATCGCCTCCGCGCCGGGTTGACGACGCAAGGCCGAGTGATCGTATTTGAAAAGACCAGGCAACTGGCCCGGCGCGTTCCGTTTCAACGGGCACTGGCCGCACGCGGTCTCCACTTGCTCGCGTCGCCCGAGCCGGTGCGGTATCGCTCGGTGGAGGAAGTCACGGACGATGGCCCGTTGTATGTGCTGGGTGTCATGCCTCCGCAAGAGGTTCTGGTGTGGAATGCATCACCGGAACCGGATGAGGCCCCGACGTTCGATCTCGCGGCGCTTCAATCGACTCATCCGCAGCGCGAGGAGCCCTTGTATGAGAACCATGAAGGTTCTGCAGATCAGGCATGGAGGCAGCTTACGGATAAGCAGGTGCTGGAGCAGGTCACCAAGGAAGAGCCAGATGGCCGGCAATTACATGTCGAAAGGGGACGGGCAGCAGGCTTGCATTATCTCTATTGCGCGAATACCTATGATCAACGTCAACTGGTGCTCATTGAACCGGCCCGCGCCGCCGTGCTGGAAACGTACTATCGCGAGATCACCGGCGACATACCGAACAGCGCGAAGGGACGCTCGTGACAACGTCTTCGACTAATCAGCGTGAACCTTTTGGGCGAACCGAGCTGGAAGTGGTAGGTATCGTACCGGCCGCAGGACTCGCGAAGCGACTACAGCCCTTCCCTTGCAGCAAGGAGGTGTTTCCGGTCGGCTTCGCGGTCGATAAGGAAACCGGGATGCCGCGCCCCAAAGTTGCGGCGCACTATCTGCTGGAAAAATTCAGGGCTGCCGGCATCACCAAGGCCTATTTGGTGATTCGTGACGGCAAGTGGGACATTCCGAATTATTTTCGCGACGGCCGTTTGCTGGATCTGTCGATTGCCTATATCGTCATTTCAGGATCACTGGGACCGCCGGACACCATTGACCGGGCCTATCCCTTTCTCGAACAGAAGCGCGTGGCGTTCGGTTTCCCCGATATTCTCTTCGGTCCTGACGATGCCTATCGACAGCTGATCGAGACGCAGGAGCGGACCGGGGCCGAGGTGGTACTGGGGTTGCATCGGGTCTACAACCATCGTGTCTGGGACATGGTCGATTGCAAAGCCGATGGTCGTGTGCGGAGTATCGTCATGAAGCCGGTTTCGACGATCTTGACTCACGGCTGGTGTTGCGCGGTCTGGACGCCGGTTTTTTCGGCCTTCCTGCATCGCTTCCTTCGCGCCGACGACACCCGGCGCAAGCTGGGAAAGCTGGCGAGCAAGGCCAACGATCTCGGCGGAGACCTCGCGATGGGAGTCGTGCTGCAGGCCGCCCTCAAAAAAGGGTTGCCGGTGCAGAGCGTGATCTTTCCCCACGATACGTACATCGACATCGGGACACCTGAAGATCTCCTCAAGGCTGTGCGTCAATTTCAGCCGCCGGAATGAGGCTCGGCACATTTAGGGATAGGCCGCGAGGAGTCGTTCGACGGCCTGTAGGTGTGCTTCTCCTTCCTTTGCCTTGAACTGTCGTCGACAGGCAGCACAGAGGAGGAGGCGACCGGCGATCGAACGCACGTCCCGGTCTTCATTGTAAAAAAACGGACAGTCGGCGGGCCCCACACCACGGCGATGGGGCGTGAGGTCTGCCACGACAGCCGCTGCCAAGTGGGCCATCATCCGTTCGACGGTGAAGTCCTTCTCGTTCAGGTGTTCCAGCACCCCGAAGGTCGAGGCCACGAACAGTGCGTCCCGTCGCCAGAAATAGAGATTCTTCGTCGTCTTGCTCCTGAGCGGAAAATTGATCATACACACGAGTCGGTCCACACCCAATTCTCTGGGTTTGGTCTTCAATCGATCGTACAGCGTCTCCGCGACGACAAATGCCTGGTCTTCATCCTGTTCGCGTCGCCAGGTGCCGATCGGCGCCGGGAACGACACGGTCTCGAAGGAATAGATAGTCTGCGCTTGCGTGAGGCGATCACAAATTTCCGGCAAGTGAGGAATCATGCGATGGGCGTTCCACATGCCGATTTTGATCCGGTCTTGCACCGCGCGCCGGCGTCGCCGAACCGTGGCGGTGCGTGTCCGCTCATACTCGGCTGCCGCCCGAGGCAGACAGAGGCGCTGGGCAGGATTCCGCGCAAACACCACCGGGACGGCCCAGTCGATGGCTTCTCCGGAAATCGAATAATTGACCGCCACGCGTGCCTCACGGGCCGCATCGCCGATGGCCTGGCCCATGGCCAGGGCCCAGTAGAAATGGCGCGAAAAGGAGGTCGCCGAGACATCCAAAACCGGATACTGATTGGCGACGACCGCCGGCACGCCGCCGGCGATGAGGGCTTGAGCAACGCCGCGGCTGAAATCTTCCCGTCCCCCGCGCCCGGTCTCGCAGGCATTCAGACAGACCAGGCGAATGCCGCGCCGGCACAGGATCTGACGGAGCGTTGAAGAATCCAGTTCCTGCACCCCGCCATCCGCGTTTTCAAAGACGAGATACCCGCAGTCTTCTTGTTCTCGATATTCGCCATGGCCGATGAAGTGCAGAATGTCGAACGGCTCGGTCGCGGCCTCCAGCGTGCGATGCAGCAGCTCGGGCGTGGCATCCAGCAGGAGTTGGACTTCAGCCAGGTTGGCATCGAGCAAGCGACGGAATCCGCTGCGGATGACATCAGCTTCCTCCTCAACCGAAAGTTTGGCGAGCCCCAGCGGTTGGGCCACGACGACGAGTATACGCATGGGGCCGCCCCGGGCCGGAATACGTTCGGCGGGAATGGCGGTGAGGACGTTGCGCGTGAAGTTCACTTCTTCGAGCGCAAGGAAGGTCCGGCGATCGGGATCGTAGACGAATTCCCAGGCCTGATCGGCAATCCAGTCGATATCAGAGGTAAAGATGAGGTTGAGCCGTTGACTTGTCTGCTCCGAGCGCGCCGCATCGTAGAGTCGTCGCACTTGGCCGGGAAACAGCGCTCTGAACAGCGCGCCGCCGAATTGCTGGAGATCGTGCTCACCCGGCAGCGCCGGAAATTTTGGATTGCCCTGGATGTACCCCTGGATGTGGTCTTGTGCGGCCTTGATCTGCTGCCACTGAATATGTTCCTTGTCGACGGTGGATCGTTTGTGTGACGA
>JBDTWG010000298.1:0-4888 GCA_040006855.1 Nitrospira sp. | reverse complement strand
CAGCCATATCCAGAATGTGTTTTGTTCATACCAGGCTTCATACCAAGGCTTGGGTTTCCACAGCTGAATTTCGGCTAGAGTCCGCTCGTCAAGGAATTTATCCATGTATCGGATTTCCGGTTCCACCGACCTAAGCGCCACGCTATTTGGAAAACCTTTTCCTCTGAGACGTCTATCAACATCAGCCATGTGTTCGTAGACTTTCCTGAATCCAGAGGAAAGTAGCCCCTGAAGTTCGGGGAGTAAGAGTCTGGCATCCACGCCTTTTTCTCTGCTCATTAAAACGGCTGCTTCGATTTCAGAAATGCAGAGATGTTCAAGGAAAGGCTCGATATAACGTGACCAAAGCACTTCTCTGGGGGATCCTGCAAACGCAATTCCCTGATACGTAATCTCTCTGTCATCGAACGACTTGATACTACACGGAGGACCAGCTTTCATGAAAGACCAAGGCGTTACCTGCTGTTTGATCACCTGTTCAAAGGCATCATCAACGCGCTTTTTGAATGTGGATAGAGGAGTTGTCATGGGCAGCCGGTGGTCGAAGGCATGGATGTGAGCAGACTACTTTTGACGGAGGCAAGTGTCAACGGCAGCGGGTTCTGAAATGCACGAATTTCAGAGTCAGAATATCGGGCGCCCGGGCGCGGAACGATTCCTTCGCTGGAACGGAACAGCTATTTGCGAAGGATTGGAAGATTTGCGTGAAACCCGGCGCACCGGGGCCTCTTTTGCAAGAGACCCCGGCGGCGGTGAAGAAAATTCGTCGTTGGCCTACTGCACTTCGACGTTGATGGTCTGGGTGGCGGTGAGGAGAGCGTGATCTTTGGTGGCGCCGGTCACGGTTACCTTGTGTTTGCCTTTGGGAACGCCCTTGAATGTCCCGCCGAAGCCCTTCTGATACTGATCATCCAGATACACGTGGGCGTGGGCCGCCTGCGATCCCTTGGTCAAGTCATACTTCAGCTCAAAACTGTCGCCGACCTTGTCTCCATCCTTGGGAGAGGTAATCACGATCTTTGACCCATCCTCTACCGGCTTATCCGCGGCAAAGACTGGTGCTCCGCTGAGCGCACCCACTAACGCAATACCCAGTCCCACAAATCCGATGCGTTTCATCACATGCATGACGGCCTCCTTGTTTAAACCAATCGAGTGAATGTTGCACCTTATCACCTCTACGAAAGATTCGCTGAGATGGATTCATCGTACTACTGGAAGATCTTGTCCCTTTCTTTCTAACTTCGTCACAAGATCCGCTCTACGGCCGACGTTGACCAACCCGGCTTGCTCGATTTGCGGGAATGATGCTAGGCTTGCCCTCCTGCGAGGCCGCCATGACCCCTCAGGTTGTTGATCCCGAAAAGGAATCCCTCAAATCCGCGCTCGAATCTCTTCGTGAAAGCGAAGAATTTAACACTCGTCTCATTGAAAGCAGCCGCGACTGCATCAAGGTGCTCGACCTCGACGCCCGACTGTTGTCGATCAACGCCGGCGGTATGGCCTCTCTGGAAATCTGCGATCTGGGCCCGGTCGTCGGGACATCATGGATCGACTTTTGGGAGGGTGAGGACAAGGCTGCCGCCCGTCGTGCAGTCGAGACCGCACGCCAAGGCGGCATCGGACGATTCGTCGGCTTCTTTGCGACGCGTCAGACGAACCAACCGCGCTGGTGGGATGTGGCTGTCAACGCGATTCTCGATAAGGATGGCAAGCCGGAGAAGCTGCTGTCGGTCTCCCGCGACGTGACGGAGTTGAAACAGGCGGAGCAACGGGTGCGCGAATCACGCGACGTGCTTGAACGGGAGGTGGCGGAACGGAACAGTCACCTGTCGCGAACCAGTACCGCGTTGCGAGAGATCGTGGAAGGCGTCGAAGCGAAGGTCGGGGAGCACTTCTTTCCCGCGCTCGTCCAGCAACTCTCGAAGGCTCTCAATGTGACCTATGCCTTTGTGTCCGAATTCTGCGTCGACCGCACCAAGGTCCGCACCTTGGCCTTCTGGGCAGAAGACCACTTTGAAGAAAATTTCGAGTACGCGATCGCCGATACGCCCTGTGAAAAGGTGCTGGCGGGGGAACTGTATCATTGTGCCAATCACGTAGCCGACCGGTTTCCGCTCCATCGAAAAGAGCTGGAAGGGCTGGGCGTGCAGAGTTATCTCGCGATTCCGGTCACGAACGCGAGCGGGCAGGTGCTGGGCCATCTGGCGGTGATGGGTCGCACCGGGATGGAACTCGAACAGCTTGATCTCTCGGTCTTCAAAGTCTTCGGAGCGAGGGCCGGTGCCGAGTTGGAGCGCGCGCACATGGAGAGCCTCATCAAGGCGAATGAAGCATACCTGCGCGATCTATTCGATGAAGCGCCGATCGCCTATGTGCACGAAGGATTGGATACGCGCTTTCTTCGCGCCAACCGGGCGGCGATGCGCAGCTTGGGCATTACACCGGAAGAGGTCGACGGCACCTATGGACGGGACTTTATTCCCGATACGCCGGAGGCTCAGCGTCGATTGCGTGAAGCCTTCAGCTCTGTGGGGCAAGGCAGCGGCACCAGCGGGGCGGTGCTCGAACTTCGTCGGAAGGACAACGGGAAGCCGCTCTGGATTCAGTGGTGGTCGAAGCCGGACCCCAGTGGGACCTACACCCGCACCATGTTCGTGGATATCACCGAGCGCGTCTTGATGGAGCAGGAGAAGGCGCGACTGGAAGCTGCCAACATGTATCTCCAAGAGGAAATCAAAACGGAACATAACTTCGAGGAGATGATCGGAACCTCCAGCGCGATCAAGAAAGTATTCCAGGCGATTGAAAAAGTGGCGACCACGGATGCGACGGTGTTGGTGACGGGTGAGACAGGCACCGGCAAGGAACTGATCGCCCGAGCCATTCACCATTTGAGCCATCGAAAAGACGGCGTGCTCGTGAAAGTGAACTGCGCGGCGATTCCAGCCGGGTTGATCGAGAGCGAGCTGTTCGGACATGAGAAGGGAGCTTTTACCGGCGCCTTGGCCAGAAAGGTTGGCCGGTTCGAGCTGGCCGACAAAGCCACGATTTTTCTCGACGAGGTCGGCGACATTCCGCTGGACCTGCAGACGAAGCTCCTGAGGGTGTTGCAGGAAGGCGAGTTCGAACGGCTGGGCAGCTCCAAGACGTTGAAAGTGAATGTGCGGGTCATCGCCGCGACGAACCGTGATCTCGACAAGGAAGTGCGAGAAGGGCGATTTCGCTCGGATCTCTATTACCGGCTCAAGGTGTTTCCCATTCAACTGCCGGCGCTGAGGGAGCGAACTCAGGATATTCCACTGTTGGTGTCCTATTTTGTGAAGAAATTTTCCGCGACGATGGGCAAGAAGGTCGAGTCGGTGTCGGCCCACGCGATAGATCTACTGAAGCGCTATCCCTGGCCCGGTAATATCCGCGAGCTGGAACACGTGATCGAGCGCGGAGTGATTCTGAGCCAAGGGCCTGAATTGGAACTCGGCGATTGGATGCCGAAGAGCGCAGACTCGACCGTCGCTGGATCCACGGCCACACTTGAAGAAGTCGAACGCGCGCATGTCATCGCGGTCCTGAGCCAGACCAGTTGGCCGTCAGCGGAGACAAAGGCGCCGCGAGGATTCTCGGTCTCAATCCCACCACGCTCGAAGCCCGCATGAAGAAGCTGGGCATTCAACGACCAGCCTGAACCCTCTCTCTGAAGCGTATGGCGTGACGAGTCCGGCGCTGTTGTCTGTAACTCCTGCAGTAGGCCCTCTCTCTTCAGTCATAGGTCGTGATCCATCAGCTGTTTGTCTTTCCCAATATTTCGTGACCGTCCCAATATATTGGGAATGCTCGTTGTGAATCCGCCGCCGTGTCTCGCGGCGGGCGCTCAGTGAAATTCCATCATCCGCTTTCTTCTTCAAGCAGTTAGCAACCCTTCGCCTGTGCACGCCTCTCCTGGCATTGCTGTTGCTGTATAGCCAAGTATTCACACGTCCACCCCTGAGGCCAAGACAATGTTGAAGATTACGAAAGTGACAGAGAGCCAGGCACAGGTCGTCCTGAAGCTCGAAGGGAAGATCGCCATGCAGTGGGCCACCCTTCTGGAGAGCGAGTGTCGCGCCTTCTTGCGGCATGGTCACACGCTGGTGCTGGACTGTGCCGAGGTGAATTTTGTGGATGCACAAGGGGTCGAGGTTCTTCGACATCTCCCTCTGGACAAGGTCACGCTTATCGGCGCTCCAGGATTTGTAACGGAGCTGCTACAAACAGGAGGTCGGCCATGAATTCATTTGCCGCTACATGCGAAGATCCATCAGGGCGCAGGATGCCACTGGCACTCGCGACGCCGTCTGCGAACACCGCCCTGCCGATGAACGGCGAACACAGGCTGATTGCCAGTCTCCGTCGAGGCGATGAAGGAGCCTTTGATGAACTGGTGAATAGGCACCAGGGTGCGTTGATCCGTATGGCCCTGGGGCATGTGGCCGATCGTGAGGCGGCGGAGGAAGTGGTCCAGGAAACGTGGTTGGCGGTGATCGGGGGCCTGAATCGATTCGAGGGCCGATCGTCCCTGCGTACGTGGATCTTTGGGATTCTTATCCATAAGGCCAAGGATCGAGGTGTGCGCGAGAAGCGGCATATGATCTTCTCAGCCCTCGAATCGTTCGACGACGACAACGAGGACGTCATGGATCCCTCGCGCTTCCATCAGTCAGGCGAATGGAGCGGCCAGTGGGCCTTCCCTCCGCAACCCTGGGACGATCAGACCCCGGAGAAGCTATTGGCCTCTCGGCAAGCTGTTCAGGCCATGACCCACGCAATTGAGGCATTGCCCCAGATCCTGAAAGCTGTGTTGATTCTCCGCGATGTCGAAGGGCTAGAAGCGAAAGAGGTGTGCGAGCTG